>NZ_JYMS01000049.1:899118-993329 GCF_000938285.1 Bradyrhizobium sp. LTSP857
CGTACCCGAGGTGCCGAGATAGACGGTGGTGTTGCCGCTGCCGTCGGTGACGAGGTTGCCGCTGACGCCCGAGCCGGACGCAACCGCAGTGCTCGCCGGGGCAGCGCCCGCGCGGAAGGTGATGGTCTTGCCGTTGACGGTGAGCGTGTCGCCGTCGGCGGGCTGGGCGTTGCCGATCAGGCCGGTCGCGCTGGTGCCCGAGGCGGCGATCAGGGTGAGCGTCCCGGACAGCGCTGCGGTGCCGTCACCGGCCGTTCCCGCCGTACCCGTCAGGACGCCGATGGTGGCGCCGAGCGTCGTGGTGCCGCTGGCTGCCGTGGTGCCGCCCGCCGCGCCGTCAAACAGCACGTTGCTGCTTGCAGTCGCGCTGGCAAAGGAGGTGGTGCCACGCAGGTCGGCCGCCGTCGCACCCGCGATCGTGGTGGAGACGTTGGACTTGGTGGAGTAGCCGACGGTGGTCTGGAGCGCCTGGTTGGCGATCGACTTCGCGGAGTCGATCAGCTTCTGCAGCGAGGTGATGCCGGTGTTGGCGGCCTGGAGCACCTGCACGCCGTTGGCGATACCATCGAGCAGATTGTTGATGTCGCTGGCGCGGTTGTCGAGCGACTGTGCCGTGAAGAAGTTGGTCGGGCTGTCCAGGGCCGAGTTGACGCTCTTGCCGGTCGACAGACGGTTCTGCGTGGTGGCGAGAAGATCAGCGGTGGACTGGAGGGAGAGGAGGTTCTGACGAACCGATGAGGAGAGAACGATACCGGACATGTTGTGTTACCTTTCTGGTAAACGACGCTTACTGTTACGCGTCTGCTTGGATCTTGATTGATCCAGCGACCGGCGGACCGTGGCGCCGAGAATCTAACGAAGCATGAAATGAAATCGGCGCTTTCTCTGAGTCGGCGCGCGATTCGGCCGATCTGCCGATCGGCGACGCTGCCGCGCCAAGCGATTTCGACATTGATATAATTGAGCTTTTCCGCGGCAATGGCCGGGATTCACAACTCATTAACTAATGTTGATGGAGTATTGCGCCTTGATCCGCCGCAACACACGCTCGGTTACGAAAGCGTTGATGGAGAACAGGCATGGCCCTCAAGGTCGAGCTCAGGCCGCACGAACGCATCATTGTCGGTAACTGCGTAATAACCAACACCGACCAGCGCGCCCGCCTTCTGATCGACGGCGAGAACGTCCCGATCCTGCGCGAGCGTGACATCCTCACGCCCGAGACCGCCGATACGCCGGCCAAGCTCGTCTATCTGGCGGTCCAGCTGATGTACATCTCGCCGGATCCGCAGACCCAGCACGGCACCTATTTCAACCTGGTGCGCGACATCGTCACTGCGGTGCCGAGCTCCTGGCCGATCATCGAGGGCATCAACAACAACATCCTGAACGGCGACCTCTACCGGGCGCTGAAGGATGCCCGCAAGCTGATCGCCTATGAAGAGAAGCTGCGGGACCAATACAACGCCGCGCATCCCGAGGGCGAGGTCAGCTCGGCCGCCTGAATCGCAAGGCCTGATCTCAAGACCCGCGCAAACGACAACGGCCCCGGATCATCTCCGGGGCCGTTGTCGTTTCAGCCGGCTATGGTCACTGCGCCGCGAGCGGCGGCGACTCGGTCTCGATCAGGCCTTCGCCAGTTCGCCGCGCACCGAACTCCAGCACCGCCGCCACCAGCGCGTCGACATCGGTCTGGTCGGTGCGATGATTGACGATCGCTGCGCGGATCGCGAACTTGCCGTCCAGCGTCGTGCTCGACGGCGCCGCGATTCCGGATTCCTGGACATCCGCGACAATCTCGCGATTGACCGCATCGTCGGCGCGGTACCGGAAGCAGACGATGTTGAGATTGACCGGCGCGAGCAATTCCAGCCGCGGCTCTGCGAGCACACGCGCTTCGAGATATTTTGCGAGCGCGCAGGTTCGCGTAATCACCGCGCCCAGCCGGTCGGTGCCGAACGTCTTCAGCGTGAACCAGGTCTTCAGCGCGCGGAAGCCGCGCGACAAATCGGGACCAAGATCGCAGGGCCATACGGCGCCGGCCGCAAGCCCCCTCGCCTCGCGGCTCAGATAGGCCGCCGGCTGCGCAAAGGCCTGCCGATGCAGTTCGCTGTCGCGCACCAGCAGGAATCCGGCATCATAGGGCACCTGTCCCCATTTGTGGAAATCGAGCGCGATCGAATCCGCAAGCTCGATGCCGGCGAGCAGCGGCGCGAGCTCGGGCGCCAGGATTGCCAGCGCACCGAAGGCGCCGTCGACGTGAAACCAGATTCCCTCCTCGCGGCACAGTGCCGCGATTGCCCTGAGATCGTCGATCGCGCCGATGTCGACGGTACCGGCAGAAGCCGTGACCAGGAACGGCTTGAAGCCGACCTCACGATCGATCGCGATCTGCGCACGCAGCGCGGCGACATCGATGCGATGATCGGCATCGGTATCGATCTTGCGCAGCGCGTCGGTGCCGAACCCCGCAATGTCCATCGCCCTGGAGATGCAGCCATGCGCCGCCTTCGACGCATAGGCCGTGAGCAGCGCGCCATCGTTGCCGATGCCGTGCTGTCGCGCCAGCGCGCCGAGCGCACTGGTGCGTGCGACCAGCACCGCCATCAGGTTGGCCATTGACGTGCCCGTGACGAAGATGCCGCTCGCTCCTTGCGGAAAGCCGAACAGGCCGCGCATCCACTCGACGATCTGGCGCTCGACCTCGATCGGCATGTGATCGCGTCCGCCGAGATTGGCATTGAGACCTGCCGCGAGCATCTCCGCGAGCATACCAACCGCGGTGCCGCCGCCATGCACCCAGCCCATGAAGCCAGGATGGACGTTACCGGTCGCGTAAGGCGCAACGTGCTCGGAGAATTCGCGATAGACCTCGGCCAGGTCGGTGGCCTCGCGCGGCACGTCGGTTCGGACCGCCGCGCGGACCTCATCGGGGATCGGCTGCCAGACTGGACGCGCGCGGACATTGGCGATGCCGTCGATCGCCTCATCCAGCATGCGATGGGCGAGTGCGCGAAACTCGCTCCAGTCCTGCGGATCGAGCGATCCATTCGTGACGGCCGCCTGCGTGTTGCGGATGATCTCGTTCATGCTGCGCTCCCCTCGCCCGCCTTTGCGTGGCGCGACAGCATCGCGGTGAAAGCGGCAAAGATCTTGCGCATCTGCGGCGGCTTGTACGGAAACACTATTGGCGAATCCATGTTGTGCACCACCGCGGTGTTGTCGGCCTCGAAGATCAGAAGCTCGCCGCTCTGGTTCTCGGCGCAATCGACGATGAAATAATCGAGACCGACGCGCCGGCTCATTTCGTCGATCGCATTCTTGTGGCGTGCTGCGAAGGCGTGATCGAAATCGAGCATGAAGACGGCTTCTTCAGCGCGCTTCTCCTCGCTGAACGCCATGTAGGCGTTGAGATACCAGATGTCCCAGCGATCGGCGATCGCCATGTGGCAGGCATAAGGTTTGCCATCGACCATGGTGATTCGAATTTTGCGATAGAGGCCGTCGGGGCTCGCATAATTGACGAAACGCGCAACGAAGAAGTCCTGTTCATCGCGCTCGGCGAGATAGGCCGCGAGCGCCGACGCATCATCGAGCTTCGCCAGCCCGACGCCGGCATGCGTGCCGCGCGGCCGCGTGATGATCGGAAAGTGCAGTTCGCTTGCGATGCCCTCGCAAGCGATCTGCCCCTTGGAGAGATCCGCGAGCTGCGCGCGCGTCGCATGGATGGTTGCGGGAATGTCGAGACCTGCAATGCCCATCAGCAACCGATACAACTTGTCGCGATCGAGGTTACCGATGCGATCAGGGCGATTGAGCAGTGGCCGCGGCCAGTGCGGCGCCGCCTTTTCGATGAGTGCGAGCGCCTGCCGGCATTCCTCGGAATCGGATGCAACAACGATGGCGACGTCGTGATCCGGCAGTTGCTCGGGCAGACCGACGCCGTCGACCACATAGAGCGTCAACAGCTCGATATCGGACTCCTCGAGCAGAAACTCGATTGGCGTGTTACCGCCCATGTCGATCGCGGCCGCAAGCGCGAGCACGCGCAAGCGCGGCTTCTCGGCCGCGCAAGGCGAGCGAAACAACCGATGAAAGGTGAGCACTTCCGCCTGGATGGCAAGTCCCGCCTGCTTGTCACCGAGAAGCTGGACAATCAGCGACAGATCAAGCCCCTCGCCCGCGTGCCCCGCGCCTTCGGAGATCTTGGTGATGAGCTGGTCGCGCAACGGGTGCAGATCCACGCCCTCGAAAGCCTGGCGCGTCAACTGCGCGAAGCCGATCCGCTCGGCATACGGGGCCTCAATGGTGGAGATCGGCGATCGAGCTGGATGTTGCATTTCAAATCCCGAGGACAGGCATATCCGGCGATACCGCGCCGGCGGCGCGGTCGAGCAGCAGTTCGATCTTCACCACGACATGGGCGATTTGATCGAGTACATGCTGAAGATTGCGTCGCGCTTGCGCCTCGTCCGCAGACCAGGCTTCCGTCACGAGCCGCGCGCCGACGCACAGCCGCAGCACGGCCTGCGGTGCATGATCTGGCCGCTCCAGCCGGACCGGTTGGCCGACAAGGCAACGTTGCGCTGCGATCTGCCGGGCGGCCGCGCTATCGTTGATGTCATCGTTCATGTCGCGCGCCAGCGCGCGATGGACGGCGCTGGTGTCGGCGATGGAGACGGGCTCGCCGTCGCGCAGCAGCGCGAACGGAAAGATCGTGGTGTGGGCGAATTCCTCGTCATCCACGCCGGCCTTGTCGCACGCGGTCGGAACGGCCCGAAGCGACGGCGACAACGCGATCATGTTGTTGATACCGGCCGCAAGCTCGGCCACAGCCTTGGCGCGGAACACTCCGGGCACCGCATAATAGCTGCCGATCTCCGCGAGCGCCGCCTCCCAGCGCAGCCATTGACCAAAATTCGGCCGGCGCTCAAAGCGCGAGCGCAGCGTCGTCCACGCCGTCGGCCAGTCGCTGCGGCCGGCATAGTCGAAGAAGCCGGGCGCGATCTCGCCAACATGGACGAGCGACCGCGACAGACCTTTCGGCACCAGCAGCGCGCCGCTGAAGGCAGGGCCGCCGAAAAACTTCGAGCCGGTGATCAGCACCATGTAGCCGCGGTCGAGATAGGACCGCAGCCGCCGGCGCCCAAGCCGCGCCTGGCAGGCATCGACGACGATTTGGACCTTGCCGGGCCTGCGCCGCGCGATCTCGTCGAGGCAGGCCGCGCTCGGCGCGCGCCAGCCGAGTTTTGACGAATCCATGATCTGGAGCAGCACGGGCGCCCCCTGTGCGATCGCGGTCTCGACAGCGCGCAGCACCGCAGCATCCGCATCCGGACGCATCGCAATGTCGGACGCGGGGTCGAGCAGCGGCACCGCGATGCTTTCGCCGGCGAGGCCCGCGACCGCACCGTCCTTGCGTACCACGAAGCCGCTCGCCGTCATCGCGCTGAAATGGCGGCCGCGCGCGGTCAGCGCAGTCCCGCTTCCGGTCTGGTCGGCACCGACCACGATCGTCACCGGCAACGCGCCGAGTGCGGCGCGCGCCAGGAACAGCGCGTGAAGCTGCGAATCGGTGCCGGACGGCGAGAACACGATGTCGACGCGCGGCGGCAGCTGGAGGTGGCCGCGCAATTCGTGGCGCATGTCCTCGCAGCGCCTGTCGAAGGCAATTTCGACCTCGTCGAACAGCGATTTGTGGACCAATTCCTCGCGCGCAAGCGCAGCGCGATCATAAGCGGCCTGCGAGATCGACGATGCGGTCGATGAGGCGAAATTCCAGACATCCGGCGCGGGCGACGGCGCGCAGCCATAGGCGTTGACCCGGTCTTTCGGATCGAGCGCGAGCCGCTGATCGCCGCCGGAGACAAGCAGTGTATCCAACGGTGTGAAGAGATCGCGCAGGCGGTAGCGCGAGCCGCCGTCGGACGCTCGCTCGGTATCTGACAGACGGGATGCGCCGGCGCTCATCCCGAAGGGCTCACGCCGCATCGGCCGCGGCCGCAGGGGCCGGCGCGAATTGCGAGGCGATGTCGCCGTGGAACACCGAAGGCCCGACGTGGTCGAGCGAGCTCTGGATATCGGCCCAGATCTCGCCGCCGATATCGGTCCAGCGCTTGCAGAAGGCGAAGTCTTCCGAGAGGTACGTGCCGGTCGCCGGATCGATCATGCACTCGAACAGCGCGAACCGGTTCTGGCTCGCCGCCAGCGTGTCGTGCGAATGCTCGCGGAAGAACTGCAAATTCGCATAGTTCGGATGGCGGCACATCGCCTCCAGCGCCTGACGACGGATCATCAGGAAGCCGGTGCCGGCGTAGCGCACGCGGGTGAAGCCGTTGACCACCACGATGCGGTCGGGGTCCTCGATCTCGAGCACGTAATCGAGCGAGGCCGCCGGCACATCGGCCCGGCCGGACTGGATCGCCCGCTTGGCCTTGTCCCAGTTGACCCGCTTGATCGGATAGCACCCGGCGACGACATCAGCTCCAGATTCGATCAGCCGGAACACCTGCTCCGGCTTGAAGCCGATATCGGCATCGATAAACAGGAAATGCGTCGCCTTGGGATCGTCCAGAAACAGTGTGACCAGGTTGGCCCTTGCGCGCGTGATCAGCGCGTCGCCGTCCCGCAAATGCACCTTGAGCTCGAGATTGGACATGCCGTGCACGGCGCGCTGGAGCGCGAAGATCGAACTTGCATAAATGGTCGACACCTGCCCGCCGAAGCACGGCGTGGCCACCACCAGTTGCATCCTGTCCGACATCGACGGCTCCGCCCCGCTCAAATCCTCACCAAGAGGTAAACAGGCATGGTTAACGGCGCCTTAATGCGCCCTTACAGGTACTTGACGAGCGAGAGCTGCGCGAGGTTCGCGGTAGTCTGGTAGGACGCCTGGAGCGCATTCTGGAGCGACAGGATTTCGCTCGCGACCTGGTCCGGCGAAGCCGATTCCGCCTGGTCGACGATGTTCTGAAGCTGCGCCTTGGCCTGGGTCTGGCGCGTGGTCGCGTCCTTCATCGTGTTCTGGGCCATCGCGATGTCGGTCTGGATGTCCTCGATTTTCTGCTGCCCGGCCTGCGGCGTCAGTGCCTGCGTCGTGCGCAGGCTCAGCGCCGCGACTTGCGCGCCGGAATATTGCCCGGTCGGCGAGGTCGAGAACGTGCCGTACACGGCAACCGCCTGCAACTGCTTGCGGATCGCGTCCTCGTCGGCCTGCGCGCCATATTGCACCGTGACGGAATCGTCGACCCGTGCCACCGCGGTCGAGCGCGGCGAGCCGGGCCCGTCATTGCCGGTGTACCATTTCACGGTATTGGCCGAGCCGTTCACCAGCGTCGTCGCCGAGCTCGCCGGCGTTGAGCCGACGCGCAGAGGCGGCTGGGTAGCGGTGATCGGTGACGAACTGAAGCCCAGCGCGCCCAGCGCGGCGGTCGCACCCGGGGTCGAGCCCGAGATGCTCAGGCTCGCCGCATCGTCGGTGTTGATGGTGATCGAACCGCCATGGATGGTCGACGGCTTCGCGGTCCCCGTGATGGAGTCGATCTTGCTCATCAAGGTCTGGATGCTGTCGGTAACGTTGAGCTGGTTGCCGGTCGCGCCGGAGGCGACGAAGCTGAGCGTGGTGCCGTTGACGGTGATGCTGTCGCCGGCAGCGAAGCCCGGCGCAATCGAGTTCGAGGGCGCCGTGCCGGACAACGCGGTCGTCCCGCTGATCGGTGCCGCTGGAGTGGCCTGGTTGGTCTTGGCGGTGCCGATCGCCGAGCTGTCCGTGTTGAAGAAATTGTCGCCGGCCGTCACGGCGGATGCCGCCACCAGCGAGGTGTTGGCGAGCTTCGTGATCGCGGTATTCAGCGCGTTGTTGAGGTTCGTCGCCGTGTTGGTTGGATTGACGGGGGTGCTTGCATCGATCGCAAAGCTCCCGACCGGCGTCGGCGTCGTGCTGGACGCTGTGAGGTCGATCTGCTCGGTCGAGCCGTCCGGCAGCGTGAACTGCACGCTGAGCTTGTCGCCGTTGTTCGGATTGACGCCGTTGAGATCGACCGAGAACGACACCGGCGAACCGCTCGGGCCGGTGACCGTCGCGCCCGTCAGCGTCGAGGACACCGCGGCGATCTTCAACCCGAACGGCGATCCCGCGACGTCCTCGGACACGTTCACCGAGCTCGGCGTCGGCTGGGTCTGCACCAGCCGCCCCATGCCGTTGGCGCCGAGGTCGGCGGCTTGCCGCTCGGCCATGACGGTCTTCAAGCCGGCCTGCGTCGTGGTGCCGTTGATGATGTCGCCGGCGTTGGCGACCGACTGCGTGTTGTAGGCGGTCCCCGAGAACAGATAGCGGTTACCCGACTGCGTGTTGAGGACGCCGACCATCGAGCCGAACTGGGCGGCGGCGGTGTTCTGCGCGACGGTCTGGCCGTTGACGTTGAGATCCTGCGAGCTCGTGGCGGAGCCCGTCTGCACCGTGTTGCGGATCGTCGTCATCGACTGCAGCGCAGTGTTGGCGAGGTTGATATTGACGTTGACGTTGGTCATCGTGTCGGTATAGGCGGCGATGTTCGAAAGCTGCGAGCGCGAGGCTATCGCGAAGCCTTCGTTGGTCCCCATCCCGGAATAGTTCTGCGACAGCTTGCCGGTCGAGAGCTGCGTCGACAGGTCGGTGAGCTGCTGATTGATGTTGCGGATCTGCGCGCCGAGGACCGACGAACCGTAGTTGATACTGCTGATCGACATGTTTCAGAGCCCTGTACTAATTACGTTTGAGCCTGGAGCAACGTGGTCATCATGCTCTGCACCACCGACATGACGTGCGCGTTGGCGGCATAGGCATTCTGGAGCTGGATCAAGTTCGACATCTCCGAGTCCAGATTGACGCTGGAGGTCGAGTTGAATTTGGCCTGAAGCGTCGAGACCACGACGCTCTGGCCCTGCTGTAGCGCGGTCGCCTGGGTCGAGGCGTTGCCCTGAACGCTCAGAAACTGCTGGAGGTAGTTCGAGACGCTGCCGGTGAACGGCTGGCTCGCCGAGCCGAGACCGGTCTGCGGCGAATAGGAGAACACCGTATTGGTGAGCTGCGAGTAGAGATAGTCCGAGCGCGTGGTGTCGCCGGTGGGCGTCACCGGTGAGGTGCTGTAGACCGACAGCCGGGTCGGGTCGGTGGTGAGCTGTGTGTTTACGGCGATGCGGCCGGCAAGGCCGGTCATCTGCGAGCCCGACGCCGTAATCGCGCCGGTGTAGAGCGCCTGGCCGCCGTCGGTGAACAACGGCAGCTGCGGACTGCCCGAAGTCAGCGACGAGATCGTCTTGGTGCTCGACGCCGAATTGACCTTGGCGAGGCCGGAATTGTCGTCGGTGACGCGCAGCGTCGTCGCGGTGGCCGGCGACGGCGCCGCGGAGAAGGTCAGATGCGAGCTCGGCAGCGCGGTGTTGAGGGCCGCGGCAATCGCGCCCATGCCACCGGAGAAATTGACGCCGATCTGCATCGGGTTGGCGTTGGTGGCGTTCTGGAGCGGCAGCGCCGCCGGATCGGTCACGTTCACCAGCGTGATCTGGCGCTGCGTGTTGGTAGAGTCGGTATAGGTAATGTTGACGGTGTTGCCCGGCTGCGCGCCGGCGAGATCGATGTCGAAGCCTGCGGGCGGACCGGAGACCGTGCTGCCGGCCGTGGTCTTGTCCGACAGTGCGCTCGACATCGTCGCGGCGAGCTGATCCACCTGGGTCTGCGCCTGCACCAGCGTCTGGTCGCGCAGCTTCAGATCGGCTGCGATCTGGCCGGAGGAGACCACGCTGTTGCCGGCGACGTCGATTGACGAGCCGTTCGGCAGCTTGATCGTGAGCGCACCGACGCCGGACTTGGCCGGATCGGTGTTGTAGAGCGAGGTCGCCGACAGCGCGCCGACTGAAGCGAAAGAGAATTGCGAAGCAAGCCCCGCGCCGACGAGCTGGATGCCGGTGGTGGTGTAGATGTTGGCCTGGTTCGATCCGTCGGTGGTGACGCGGACGTCGACATATTTCGATAGCGAGTTGATGGCCTGGTCGCGCTGGTCCATCAGCGTTGCCGCGGACGGATCAGTCGAAGCCAGGCCCTGGAGCTTGGTGTTGATGTCGGCGATCTGGTTCATCGCCGCGTTGGCCTGCTGCGCCGAGGTGCCAAGATCCTGCTCGACATTGGAGCGCAGCGACTGGATGCCCTTGGTGGTGACGTTGAGCTGCGTCGCCAGCGCCTGCGCCGCGCCGAGCGCCACCGTCTGCGCCGACGACGAGCCCGCGCTCGTGGACAATGCCTGCAACGAGCTGGTGAAATTGTTCAGCGCGGTTTCGAGCGTGCCGCTGCCGCCGGGATTGCCATAGACATTCTGAAGCTGATTGAGAATGTTGGCCGTCTGATCAGCATAGCCGCTGCCACCGGTCTCGATGCGCAGCTGGTTCTGCACATAGCTGTCGATGTCCCGGCTGACGCCGGTCGTCTTCGCTGTCGAGCCGAAGTCGCCGGTGGTGACCTCGATCTGGGTCGCCGTCTGGGCGACGTAACCCGGCGTCTGCGAATTCGCGACGTTCGACGAGACGATCGACAGCGCAGCCTGGTTGGCGCGCAGACCGCTCATCGCACTGGCAAGGGCTGAACTCAAACCCATGGTTACTTGCCGCCTTTGGTTACGTTACGCGTCGATCAGCGCAACACGTTCAAGAGGTCCTGCACCATCGAATTCGCCGTCGTGATCACCTTGGTGTTGGCCGAGTAGGCCTGCTGGGTCACGATCAGCTTGGTGAATTCGTCGGCGATGTCGGTGTTGGATCCCTCCAGCGACGAACCGCTGATGGTGCCGGAGGCGCCGGCGATGGCCGGACCCGACTGGTCGGTCACGGCATAGGCACCGCCGTCCATCGCCTTCAGGTAATTGGTGCCGTTGAAGTGCGACAGTGTCACCGAGGCGAGATCGAGATTCTGGCCGTTGGAGAAGGTGCCGACCACGAGACCGTTGTTGTTGACGGCGACCGAGCGGAGCTGACCGGCGGCGTAGCCGTTCTGCGTGATGGTGTTGATGGTCACCGCGCCGCTGGTGCTCGCATATTGCGTCAGCCCGCCGGAGGAGATGTTGAATGCCACCGAGCCAAGCGACTGGCCGCTGACAGTGACATTGTTGATGGTAATGCCCGAGCCGCTCGGCGAGGTGAGCGAACCGTCGCTAGCGAAGGTGAAGGCCTGCCCCGTGTTCATCCAGCCGACCGTCGTGCCGGTCGCATTCGGGTCGGTCTGGTAGAACAAGTTCCAGGTGTCGGAATGACCCGAGCCCAGCGAGGCGCTGTCGGTCTTGGCCCAACGCAGCTGGAGGTTCACCGGCGTGCCCGCCGCGTTGTAGGCGGTCACAGCGCCGCCGCTGATCGATTCCTTGGTGAAGGTGGAGATGTCGTTGCCGATCACGGTGCCGGTGCCGGCAGTGCCGCCACCGTCGCGATTCTTGGTGATGGTCGACGTGAAGCCGAGCGCGGCAAAGGCGGAGCTGTTGGAGCTGGCGACCGACAGGTCGGATACTGTGCCGGTGTTCAGCGTGATCACGCCGCCGCTGCTGACCGAGGATCCTGAGGCGCCGGAGAGAGCATCGATCTTGCCGAGCAAGGTCGTGATGTTATCGGTGATATTGATCTGGTTCGCACCCGAGGCGCTGGAGGCCATGAAGGTCAGCGTCTGACCGTCGACCGTGATAGTGTCGCCGGCGGCGAAGCCCGACGAGAGTGTTTGTGCGCCGCCTGGCGCCGCGCTGCCACTCAGCACCGTCGCGCCCGAAATCGCGGGCGTGGACAGCACGTTGCCGCCACGTGTCACGGTGCTGATGCCGAGCGCCGTTGCTGCCGTGCCGCTGCCGATCGAGACGTCGGTCGTAGCGCCGCTGGCGATCTGGATGTTGCCGCTGGCGGTCAGCGTTGCGGTGACCCCAGTGCCGCCAGCCGTTTGGATCGCGGTCAAGATGCTGGCAACCGTGGCGGTCGTACCAGATCCCAGACCGATCGTGGTGTTGCTGCCGCTCGGCGTAACGGTCGTGCTCGTGTCGAAGGTGATCGTGTGGCCGTTGATTGTCAGCGTTTGGCCGCTCAATCCAGCAAGGATGCTCGACGCGAGATGCACGCCTGCGGCGCCATCGAGGGACGTGGTTGTCGATGCCGCAGCCGAGGAGTTGTTCTGGAGCGCAGTCGTGCCAATTGCAGTCGTCGAAGAATAGGCGGTCCGGATGTTGCCGGTGGCGGCCGCGCCGGCGGCCACTGCATTGGTGTAGGGCGCGGGTGGCGTGCCCACCGGCAGCGGGTTCGCGGAATAATCCGACGGATTGAGTCCACCAGCGGCCAGCAGCGTGCCGCTCGTCGCGGTCGAGCTCGCCACTGTGTTCGGCTGGGTCGGCAGGTTCGCCGCGTACTGAATCGAGGTCGTCGCCTGCGCCGGGACGAAGTTGTTCTGGAATTGCAGCACCGTCGGCACGCTGCCGGTCGGATTGCCGGTCTTCGGGTCAACGGTCACGCCCATCAAATAGTAGCCGGCGCCGTTGACGAGATTGCCGTTGGCATTGACCTGGAAGTCGCCACGGCGGCTGTAATAGTTGACGCCGTCGAACACCGGCACATTGTCGATGACGCCGCTCGCCTTCTGCACCGAGAAGAAGCCGTCACCGGTGATCGCCATGTTGGTGGCGACGCTGGAGGCCGAGATCGTGCCTTGGGTGGTGATGGTCGCCTGCGCATGCGCCGTGACGCCGCCGGCGACTTGCTTGCTCGGCACCGAGGAGTCGGGAATGAGATCCTCGAAGCTGGTCCCGATGCCCTTGTAACCGGTGGTGGATGAGTTCGCGATGTTGCCGGAAATGTTCTGAAGCGCGTAGGACTGCGCTTGCAGGCCACCCACCGAGGTGTTCATTGCATCGAAGATACCCATAACTTTGTCTCCAGATCCGATCTCGGCGGCCGGCAGACCAATGGCCGCATTCGGAGGAGACGTCGCAAGGCCTATGCCAATGCGGGTATTCTCAGGAAATCAATGACTTAAATAGAGAGGCCCCGGTCGGATGACCGGGGCACAATTGCCGGGCCGGCAACAATTGCCGGGATCAAACTTACGTCGCCGAGGCCGACGCGGGGTGAAAGACCAGCCCGAAACCGTCGATGCAGTAGCGCAATCCGGTCGGCTTCGGACCGTCGTCGAAGACGTGGCCGAGATGGCCGCCGCAGCGCCGGCAATGCACCTCGGTGCGGAGCATGCCGTAGGTGCGGTCCTCGGTCTTGCCGACATTGCCCTCGATCGGCTGGTAGAAGCTCGGCCAACCCGTGCCACTCTCGAACTTGGTCTCGGAGGCGAACACCGGCAGGTCGCAGCCGGCGCAGGCGAAGGTGCCCTTGCGGTGCTCCTTGAGCAGCGGGCTGGTGCCCGGCCGCTCGGTACCCTCTTTACGCAGGATCTCATATTGCTGCGGCGTAAGCTGGGCGCGCCACTCGGCATCGGTCTTCTCGATCTCGAACTTCTCGGCGGCCTTCTCTCCAGCTTCGGCCGGAGTACCTCTCAGCCAGCGGAAGGCCGAAAGGCCAAACAGGCCGGCGACGGTCGTCAACAGGATGCGGCGATCAAACATGTCTTTCTCCGTGCGCAGGAAGTCCACGCCCTGAGATACGGGTTCTAACGGGAGACGTTACACTTCCAGGCGGGATTTTTCTCAACTTATTGCGAGACGCTGCCGTCGTGCACGGCCGGTTCCACGGTTTCGGCCGCAGGCTGCGGCGGTGGGGCCGGCCGCGGTCGAACCCCGGGCGGCGCACGGCGCGGACCGGTGCCGGCGGCCCGGTTGGCCTCCGCCAGCCGCGCCTCGCGTTCCCGGTCCTTGCCCCGCACCCGCTCGCGGTAGCGGGCGAGCGAGCCCGCGGCGGCGGAACTGGCCCTGCCCCAGACTCCGACCAGCTGGCCCGCGACCCGCCCGGTCGCGCCCCCCGCCCAAACCAGCTCGAACGGCGAGAACAGCCGCCAGCGCTCGTCGCCCCACAGGATGCTGCGTGCGATCAGCTGCCCGGCCATGGCGGAGGTGTTCATGCCCTGGCGGCCGAATCCGCTCGCCACCCAGAGGCCTTTGCGCAACTGCCCGATCTGCGGCATGCCGTGCACGGTCTGGCCGGTGACGCCACCGAACGTATCGGTGATCTCGACATTGCCAAGCTGGGGGAAGATCGTGCGGATCCTGCGCCTGACGGGACCGGCAAAGCGCTGCGGCCGTGCCGCCCAGGTTGTCTCCGGGCTTTCCCACATCAGGCGATCGCCATCGACGATCCGGAAATGGTCGACGCCGTCGGAATCCATCACCGATCCCTTGAAGGCGATGATCTCGTGCACGCGCTCACCGAGCGGCGCGGTGACACCGGCATAGCGCCAGACCGGCAGCAGCGTCTCCGACAGCCGCCGCAGGGGGGCGCCGAGATGGATGTTGCCGGCGAGCACGATATGGGTCGCGCGCAGCCGCGCCGAGGGCGTGACGATGCGCTTGCGGATGCCGGAATGGTCGATGCTGACGACCGGCGTATCCTCGAAGATGCGGGCGCCGGCCCGCCGCGCCAGCGCCGCGAGGCCATGCACATATTTGCGGCCGTCGAGCTGGAACGCCTTGGGATAGTAGACGCCGTGAAAGTAATGATCGGTCTTGAGCACCGCGCGGACGCGATCGGCCTGCCAGCCCTCGACTTCGGTGTCGAAATCCTCGGCGAGCATCTGCAATCGGCTGATCAACCGGTCGCCGGCGTCGACGTTGGACACTTCCAGCACGCCATTGCTCGGGCCGATGCCCGGCATGTTGTCGTCCGTGGCGTTGGCGCGGACGAACTCGGCGCCCTCCTTCGACAGCGTCCACAATTCACGCGCATCCTCGAAGCCGATGCGCTCGATCAGCTCGGTGAGCGGCAGCGCAAAGCCCGGCATCACGGTGCCGAGCTGGTTGCCGGAGGCGTTCCAGCCGATATGGCGGCCCTCGAGCACCGCGACGCTGGCCCCGAGCCGGGCGGCCTCGAGCGCAATGGAGAGCCCCGCGAGGCCTGCCCCGATGACGCAAATGTCGGCATCGAGGTCGAACGACAGCCGGGCGCGGTCGCGAAAGCCGGCTTCTTCCTGGGACACGCTTGTGAAAGTCTCGCTCATGTCGTTTTCTTAACGGACCAAGCGGGCGCTTGTCACCTTGTCCTCAACCGGCGCCTGTAGATTATCCTGGATGCGTAACGATTCGAGAATGCCATGCGCCGTTTGATGCTGCTCCGTCACGCCAAGACCGAGACTGACGCGCCGAGCGGCCGTGACCAGGATCGGCGGCTCGACGACCGCGGCCAGAAGGATGCCGCCGAGATCGGTGACTGGATCGCCGCCCATCCACCGGCCCCCGAAACCGTGCTGGTGTCGCACGCCGTCCGGGCCCGGCAGACCTGGGACACCGCCTGGGAGGCGATGAAGGGCCGCGTCGCAGCGCCGCAGGTCGATATCCTGCCGGAGCTCTACGGCGCCGACCCCGCACAGATTCTGGAAACCATTCGCACTGCAACCATCCCGGCCAATCCCCGGCAATTGCTGCTGGTTGGCCACAATCCCGGCATGCACGAGGCTGCCCTGATGCTGATGGGCAGCGGCGATCCGGCCGGCGCCAAGGCGCTCGCCGACAACCTGCCCACCGCGGGGCTTGCGATCTTCGACTTTGACGTCAAGGATTGGGGTGACGTGGCCTACCGCCGCGGCAAGCTGGTGCTGTTCATCAGCCCCAAGCTGCTTCGACTGGGATGAGACGCGCGGGCGCCGTCTCGATCGGTTGATCCGGCTTGATTGCAAGACGACTGGAAGATTTGGAGGCGCAGATGTTCAAGTCCATCCTCGTGCCCATCGACCTCGCCGACACCGATCTGGCAAAGCCGGCGATCGCGACCGCGGCAACGCTGTCGCAGACCTGGAGCGGCGTGGTGCGCCTGCTCAACGTGCTGCCGATGACGCCGGTGATGCTGGCTGAATATGTGCCGGCGGATTTCGACGAGCAGCAGCGCCAGACCTCGGAAGAAGCACTCGCCATCGTCGCGCGCGAATCCGGCATCGACGCGGGGCACATCTCCAGCGTGGTGCGCCAGGGCGGCATCTACCACGAGATCCTGGAGGAAGCCGTGCACATGAAGGCCGAATTAATCGTCATGACCTCGCACCGGCCGGCGATGCGCACCTATTTCCTCGGCTCCAACGCCGGGCACGTGGTGCGTTACGCGAAGTGCTCGGTGCTGGTGGTCAGGCACTAAAGTCTCACGACGAAATCCGTCGTAGCCCGGATGGAGCGCAGCGCAATCCGGGGCCGCTCTTTCCGCTTGGATGAAATCCCGGATTACGCTTCGCTCCATCCGGGCTACAAAACTGGTGGTCAGGCACTGAGCTCGGAGCAATGTCGTGAAGCAATGGTGGCGGAGATGGACCTACGAAGTCCCGCTCGCGATCGGCGATGCACTGTGGGAGGTGCTGGTCGTCCAACTGGCGGCGCTGCTGGGCAGGCTGACGGTGCGGCAGGTCGTTGCGTTCATCCCCGTCGTCATTCTCGTGTTGGCCTATTACCACAGGATCCCGATTCCGCCGGAGCTGATGCTGGTGGGCGATCTCCTCGCCTATATCGACATCTTCTCGGTGCTGTTCCTGCTCGGCGTGCTGAGCCGCGTCAGCACGATCCTGTTCGCCGTCAGACAGGCGAAGACGCGCATCGCCCTGCTCGTCGGCAGCGTCATCACGCACTTGCCGCGTCTGGATGTCCGGCATCGGCGCCAGGGTGGCGCTCCGACGAAGCCTCGACGCAGATCCGACCAGTCCGAGGACGATCGAGCTTTTGGCTGTGGGTGGCACCAGATCGCGTTGGCCTGATCCCCGTCCACAAGCTTGTAACTCAAGAAGCCAGTGGCGATAGAGCGGTTCGCAGCGCCTGGCTCGAGATCCCCATCAGCCCCCTGAAGGGGTTTTCCAGTTCCAGAACCAGAAAAATCGCGCAGGCAAACGACAACGCGCATACCAACAGCGACATCATCACGATCAGATTCGTTCGTGCAAACAGGGTGCAGCTGACGAAAATCGCGCAAAGCCAGAACACCAGAATGACCAGGAATGGCGTTGGAATCGCACCGCTTGTTTGCGCAAACAATTGCAGTCGAATCTGCGCGGCTTCCGTGAAGGCCTGGGTGGCCCGGGATTGCAGCGATCGCTGGAGGTCATTGTTCGGCGACAGCCGCCCCAGTTCGATTTCAAAAGCAGATGATTGCGCACTCGATTCGAACCGAACGGGCCCGCCGGCCACCCTCTCTTCCTCATGCCAGATGCGATCGGCTAGCGGCTGAATGCTCTGGCGCAGGAGGTTTCGCAGATGGGTTGCTTCCGGGCCATATCGCATGAGCAGATCGTCCAGAAGGATGATGGTCGCGGTCATTTGCCTGACCTGATTGGTCTTTTGATCGAACGAATTCTTCGCTGACGCGATCAGCAGACCCAGCACGAGCGCCGTCAAGGTCCCGATCAGACCCGTCGTCATCTTCACGACTTCTCTGGAGTCCGCAGTCTGATGATGCTCCGACAAGAGAGGTCGAACGACCATGCCGATCAGCGCGCCACCAAATATCACGGCGAACACAAGAAGCGAGATCGATAGATCGTTCATATTTGTGATCGCTCTGCCTCTTGGGCGGCTGAAACGGTGCTCTGCACTGGATAGGCGGCTTGGCTGACCGCCCTTGCTGGGCCGATTACTTGTGCACCAGCGTCGGTCGCAGCGGCGGGGCCGCCGCGGCGGGAGACAGTGAGAAAGTAAGCCATGCATTCCAGCCTTCCGGCCGGTTCTCTGCTCCAAATTCCTTGTAGCCCTTGAGATTCAGGTACCCCTGCATGTCGCCGACCGGAAAGATGAAGCCGATTTGCGGTCCTGCCGCGAACACGCGCGACTTGAATTCACCGAGGATTGCGGCCTGGCCGCTATCCGCAGTCAGTTGCTGATAGACGTAACCGACCAGGCCGATAAGGACCTGTTTGGAGACAAATTGCGATGCGCCCCAGTCCAGGTGCCAATCGACGCCACTCTGGTAGTTGGTCACCGGATTAGTGAAATTGTAGGTCAGCCCCGTGACCGCCGAGAATTCATGTCCGGTTGCCGGATTAAAGTAGGTGTAACCGACACCCCCGTCGATCGCTCCATGCCCCAGCCCCAAATTGGCCAGTCTCATCGAACTGTAATTGCCGACCGGAATATCCCCAGTGACATAGGTCATGAAGTTGTTCACCCCAAAATTCCACTTCAATGACATCTGCGGATAGAGGTCGCCAAAGCCAGTGACGGAGTCGCCGATGCTGTCGGTTCGCAGCAAGCTGAAGGGCGGCAGCGAAGCGGACAGCGTTCCATTGACGGTGGCGCTCGTGCGCCCGACGATGGCTGCCATCTGGACCGCCAACTGGCCGCCGAGGACCGGGGTTGCGAACGTGTAGCTCGGGACGAGCAAAGCGAGGTCTGCATCGGCTTTCAGGGTCGCATTCAGGTTAACGTTCAGGTTCGGATTGAGGGTCCCGATCTGAAGTTCGCGGGAACGCGCGACATCGGCACCGGCACTGACGGACGTATGATAATAGACCGTCGCGAACGCCCATCCCGGCTGCCCCGGCGCGGCCGCGAGACTCCCGAATATGCCCGGGAGCCAAAAACTGGTGCCGCTTTCATCGGCCCGCGAAACCGTCGCGGCGATAGAAAGAAGGCCGGCGCATAAAAGGGCGGTGGCTGCAGAAGTTCGGAGCGTCAAATATTTCAAGACCCATCTCCTGTTGCCGCTTAAGCTGCCGAAGCGACTGCAGGTTTCTTCGCCAGCATCGTTCGTCGATCGTGGATCAGGCTCTCGAGCCGGTGGGCGGCGACATTCAACGTCGCGTCGTCCACCGCGCTCTCGTCTCCGCGCGCTGCTTTGGCGCGTTGCGCGCTGAGGATACCGTCGATCTCTTCCTCGACGTCGGAGAGTTCGGCCTCGGTGCCAGCCTTTCGGATACGGCGCCCCAGCGCATAGAGGGAATCCAGCGGACCCTCGCTTTTCGGGCTCCCAAGTCCCAGGAATTTCCAGGCCGCGGCGAAGACGGTCGCAGCGCCTCCCAGGATCATCGGCGTCAAGTAAATCCAGTTGCCATATTCATCCATGAAACTCTGTGTGGTGCTGTTGTAGACGGCTGCCGCTCCGGGATGCAGCGGAAGATAGGCATCCTGGTCGGTGCTGGGCGCGGTGATCTGCGCGAAAATCGGGTCCTCGGCCAGAAGGTCCCTGCGGACGCTCATGATCGTCTGTGTGAGCGTGGCGACCAGATCGGAACCAAGCTTCTTGTTTGCAACCAGGTAGAGCGAAGTCCTCAAGGTGGTGAGGTCATCCTCCGGGACCGGCGGTGCCCCTCGCAAGGTGCCCTTTGGGACGTCGAAACTCTCGTAAGCACGCTCGGTCTCCGCGATTGCCGCGGCGGAATCGATCGCGATGAGGATCGGCAGCGCTTTTGGCCCTTGCTGGGAGAAGCCTCGCACCAGCGACAAATATTTCTGGGCCAAAGGGATCACGACGAGCACCGCGGCGACCTCTTTGGATTCGATGGCTCGCCGCGCATCCGTCAAAGCGATATCCTTGAACGTCTTCTGCCGATCCAGTCCGTATTCCTTGCTCAGCACATCGGCGATTTTGGCATTGGCGTCTCCGCCGATCACTCCGATGCGCCGGCCTTTCAATTTGTCGATGCTATCGATGGTCGACCCCGGCGGCACGACGACGAGCACGACCATGTGGCTCACGACCACCACGGCTTTCGCCTGTGACAGATCGCCGACATCGCCGCGAACTACGGCAAGGTCTACTTTGCCTGCCGAAAACGCATTTGCCGCCTCGAGCGCCGTGCCGCTGTCGACAACCTTCAGCCGGACCGGCGCGTTGGTCGTGACGAGTCGGCTTGCCATGGCGGACATCATCTTGGCGGCTTCGCCGTCAATCGAACCGACCGCTACGCTCAAGGTCACCGGACGCGTGTAGTACCGATAAGCGAACAGGCCCGCGCCTGCCGCAAGACCAGACATACCGACGAGCAGGACAAAACGAAGCCACACCGGCAAATTCAGCGAAGTCATGCCTGTCGTCCCCAACACGTCGATCGATTACCGCTGCTGCGCGGCTGACTTTTTTCGTCGTATCCCTTCCCGGCCGGACGGTTTTCAGGCCATTCGGCGCTTCATTTTCCTTCGAACGCGAATACGCGCTTCCAGTCATTCTTCATGTCGACAACGGTCCAGCCCTCCGCCCGAGCGACGTCGAGCGCCTTGTCGAGCCTGCCGACGGAGGAGTTGCGGTCATACGCCCATTCCCGTTCGGCATCGGTGTGGTGCACGATCAAAGCAAAGCGAACGCCGGCTCCTTGTCTCGCCCATTCGAGCATCTGCAGGTCGCCATCTGAGTTGCCGAATGCCGCAATCGGATGACGTCCGATATGCATCTGAATGTCGACGGGCTTGCCAGCCTTGTCGTCGTTGAAATCGAGCTCGGGCAGCTTCATCAGCAGGGGCTTGCCGTCTCGCAACTCGAATCTCAGCTTGCCGCTGCTGCCGATGACCTGCTCGGGCGGAATGCCATAGACCCGTTCGGAGAAGACGCGCATGAAATCGATGCCGCCGCCGGACACGATGAAGGTCTTGAAGCCGTTGGCGCGCAAATAGGCGAGCAATTCGAGCATCGGCTGATACACCATCTCGGTATAGAGCTTGCCGGTCTTCGGGTGCCTGGCGGTCGCGACCCAGTCGCCGACGATTTTCTCGAATTCGTCCGTCGTCATGCCGGAATGCGTGGCCGTGACGATCTGGAAAATCGCGGCTTCGCCGCCGGCAAGCGCGCCCTTGAGGTCACCTTTGAGCAGCGAGGCAAACGGCTCCTTGTCCTTCCACTCCGGATGGAGTGGCGCGAGCGCCTTCACCCGGTCGAGGGCAAAGACGAGCTGAAAATAGAGCGGCTGCTCCGCCCACAACGTGCCGTCATTGTCGAAGGTCGCAATGCGCTCGGCCGGCGGCACGAAGTCCGACGACCCCTGCTTGGTCACACGTTCGACAAAGGCCTCGATGGCTTTCTTCGGAGCCGTGTCGTTCCACGACGGCAGCGGCTCCTGGGCAAAGCCAGGAGCCGTCGACGATATCGCGATCGCTGCCACCGCAGCGATGCGGACCCAATTTAACCAGAGCATCTTCATGGGCGAGACCTCGATGGGCCGGTCGGCGGTCGTTCAGTTGCGCCTTTAGTTGGCCTACTTGGCGATCGCATTCCTCGCCGCCGCAATCTTCTCCTTTACGGCATCCAGATTGAAACTCGCGCCCTTTTGCATCGGCGGAAATTCGATGGCGGTCATGGCCAGTTTCTCGACCTCCTGCTGGACGAACACGAAGCGCCAGAATTCATATTTGAACCAGTCGAAGTATTGTTGCGCGCCGTACTTGGTTCCGTTATCCGGCCAGCCGGTGCGTTCGAAAGGATCCAGGCGAAGGTTGATCAGGAAAGGCACGTCGACCTTGCTTTTTTCGCCTAGCCATCCGCTGGGCTGGTCGATGAAACGATACTTGTAGTCATCGATGCGGACGGCACCTAGCTCGCTTTCGCCGAAGTACCAGATTTCGTGCCGGTTCGACGCCCCCTTGCCGGTGATCATGTCCATCTGATTATAGCCGTCGAGATAGCATTTGTAGGTGCGGTCACCGATAACCTTGCCCTTCTTCAGTTCGTCGGCAATGTTCGGGTTGCCGGCGGCGGCCAGCAAGGTCGGAAACCAGTCCAGCCCGGAGATGATACCGTTCTCGATCTTGCCGGCCGGCACCTTGCCGGGCCAGCGGATCATCGCCGGCGCGCGGAAGCCGCCCTCCATGATCGTGCCCTTGCTCTGCGCGAACGGCGTCTGTCCACCATCCGGCCAGGTGAAGACCTCGGTGCCGTTGTCGGTGGTGAAGATGACGATGGTGTTGTCATCCACGCCCATGTCCTTGAGCTTTTGCATCACGATGCCGACATCGTCGTCGAGCTGCGCCATGCCGGCTTCATGAATCGTCCAGCCGTTCTTGGAGTTGCGTAAAGCCTCGTACTTTGGCGACAGATGCGTGACGATGTGCATGCGAGTCGGATTGAGCCACAGGAAGAACGGCTTGTTGTCGGCCTTGGCCTTGTCGATGAACTTGAGGGAAAGGTCACGGATCTCGTCGTCCACGGTCTCCATCCGCTTCGGATAGAGCGTGCCGGCGTCTTCGATCTTCTGCTTGCCGACCTTGCCCCAGCGCGGATCCACCGTGGGATCGTCGACATCGGTCGCATAGGAATGAACCATGTTGCGAGGACCCACCTCGTTGAGCAGTTCCTGCGGATAGGCAGGATGCGCCGGGTCTTCCATCGCGTCGAGGTGATAGAGATAGCCGAAGAACTCGTCGAAACCATGCACTGTCGGCAGAAACTCGTTCTTATCGCCAAGGTGGTTCTTGCCGAATTGGCCGGTGGCGTAGCCCATGCCTTTCAACGCGGCGGCAATGGTCACGGCTTCCGCAGGCAGGCCCGTGGGGGCGCCTGCCTGGCCGACCGTGGTCATGCCGGTGCGGATCGGCAGCTCGCCGGTGATGAAGTTGGCGCGGCCGGCAGTGCAACTCGCCTCGGCGTAATAGTCGGTGAACAGCATGCCCTCTGCGGCGATCTTGTCGAGGTTTGGCGTCCGGCCGGCCATCATGCCACGGTGGTAGGCGCCGATATTCCAGATGCCGATATCGTCCCCCATGATGACGACGATATTTGGTTTCTGCCCGGCGGCGGTTGGCGTAGCTGCTGGTTGTTGGGCTTCTGCAGAGCTTGTCAGCCCAACTGCGGAGAGCGCAGAGGCTGCAACAAGCGAACTGCCGCTCAACAACAGATCGCGGCGTTTCAATCCTTGACCCGTTGGCTTGCTGGTCTCGGGGGCGGGTCGACGCTTGTCGTGGTCATTGTCGCTCATAGAATAATCCTCCTGTGGGATCTTCAAAAGCCGACGTGCACAATCGGGAACTCAGGGTCCGTCACCTTCTCTGATGACGCACCTGAAGCCCACATGGCTCATCGACGTGTCGACCGGCTGTGCGTGGCGCGCCGCCGGCCGGTAGCGGCGGCAGTAGTTTGGCGCGCATAAATGGGAGCCGCCCTTGACGACCTTGCGAGGAATCGTGAGTTGGCGCTGACAGGGGTCGTAGCTCTCGCCTTCGATCCCGCCGCGCGGATTCTCCGGAATGCAGCACGCTTTCGCCGCGTCGCCGATATGCGCGGCCGAATACCAATCGACAGTCCATTCCCAGACATTGCCGATCATGTCCGAGAGGCCGAAGCCGTTCGGCGGAAACGCGTCGACCGGCGAAGTGCGCGCGTAACCGTCGCTTGCGAGGTTCTCGTGAGGGAATTCGCCATGCCAGATGTTGGCCATGTGCCGGCCGCCGGGCATCAACTCTTCGCCCCAGGCAAATTCAGTTTGGCCGAGTCCTCCCGCGGCCGCGTATTCCCACTCGGCCTCGGTCGGCAATTCCTTGCCGGCCCACGCAGCGTATGCAGCAGCGTCTCGATAGACGACGTGCACGACGGGATGATTGTCGAGACCGCGGATCGAGCTGCCCTTGCCATAGGGGCGACGCCAATTGGCGCCGAACTTGAAACTCCACCAGTTGGCGAAATTGCGGAGATCGACGGGATGGTCCGGTGGACTGAAGACGAGCGATCCCGCTTTCAGCATGTGGGCCAATGCGCCCGGATAATCGTTCGGATCGGGAGCGATCTCGGCAAAGGTGACGTATCCCGTCGCTTCAATGAATGCGCGAAACTGCCGGTTCGTCACGGGGGTTCGGTCGATCCAAAAGCTATCGACTGTAACGCGATGAGCGGGCTTCTCCTCGGGGTAGTGCTTGTCAGATCCCATGCGGAACGTACCGCCGGGAATGAGCCGCATGTCGGCTTGCCGCTCAGCAATTGCCCGAGTGCCCACTTCAGAGAGACTCATGATACGCGCGATCCCCTTAAGGCACACGGCTGCTCTCTTCCTGACGGCGAGGCCAAGAAGTTACTGCTGATTATCCCATGCCGCGCTTTTCAATGCGCGCCGGACGCCAATTGAATGTTGAAGAATGCTAGAGCGATTTGAATCGTCGTCCGATAGACATCAAAGGTCTGGACGATTGTCTGCTACCGGACATTGCGCCTGACACGCTGCGGAAGCAAGCATGATTATCCTCGCAATCGCGGATGCCTCGGCCAGTGAAAATTCCGAGTGTTGATCTAAATCAAATCGGGCGGTCGAGGTTCGGATTAGCGGCGGATCCAGTCTTGCGTCGCGATAACGATCAGTTCTTGGGAAGCTTTCGCGCAAACTGTTGATCCTGAAGACAGGTCAACAATTCGACGTAACTGGGCGGCATCGCATTGTCGTCAGCCTTCTCACCAACGGCAACTGACATACACATAGTGCGGTCAGACGCCAAAAAAACCGACCATTGCGTTTGAAGCTGATCTTTTGCCCGTTGCTCGTCGTCCACACAGCGCTTGATTGTCGCGCTCATGCCGGCATTGGGATCGAAAGCCGCCGCGCTATCTACTTTGCAGCCCCGTTGAATGTTGAAAGTCGGCACGGTGTCGGCGACGGTGAAGATCAGCGGTAACGTCAGCACTACTGTCGAGATGTGCGGCAGCATTTTGGTCCTCCTCGCACGGGCGTGTTAGAGACCTGAATTTCCGCAGTCGGGCGCGTTGTAGGCCTGCGCGACGCAACTCTACGCTTGCGCGCCCGCGAAACAATCAAATTCGCAAGTTCAGTCTTGAAGGCAGGGTTCACGACGTGCGACGGGCAAAACAGGGCGCGCGGCGAGCAAGACCACTGTCAAGCCTCGTCAATAAAAATATTCTACTTTACCGAAATTCGGAAACGGCGTATGTGTCGCCTACTCCGGCCCAAGGAAGAGGGGCGTATCGCGATCGTCACGAACGCGGGCCGGACAGCGGTGGACGCAGGCCACATCGGCGCGAACAGCATCGCAGGGCGGGCAACCGTGAGCGAAGGCATCGCGCACACGACCGGTGTGATCGGCGTACGGCAAAATCGTGTGGTCCTGGCGCCCGGGGTCTGTGCGCCAAGTGTTGCGGTGATGTGGGCTGCCCGACCGGGCGCGTGCATCGATCATCCGCAAGGCGACGGGGGCAATAGTGCATCGCTCCCCGGGGAGAGCGCGACATAAGCCGTAAAACCACTGCGCAGGGAAGGCCGGGATGTCCTGGCTTCACCTGTATGCCGCTGTGCAGATTTCGCAACGCAACTTCGCACAGTGGACCGCGGGTGCCAGCCGGCGCCCGGTCTTCCCTGCGCCCTCTTTCATTTGAGGGCAGTGCAAGGGGCAAAGCTCGGGCAAAACAAGCCGCGAGGGGGCGAAGGCGTGTCTGTTGCTCAGAGATCGAATAAGGATGTCGGCGCGTGCACCAATCTATCACCGTCACCCTGAGGTGCGAGCTCTGCGGTGCACATGCGCCGCGGGGCGAAGGGCGACACCCGGCTGGATCTCGGCCGTCCATCCTTCGAGGCTCGCTGCGCAGTGCAGATGCACTACACAGCTCGCACCTCAGGATGACGGAACGGACACCGCCGCGGCGGAAAGACTTTGGATTGCTTCACTGCGCTCGCAATAACGATGCTGAGGCATTGTACGTCACCACGCCCGGACCTGCCGGGCGTGGTGACAGAGTCTTACAGATAACGCGTCAGCTCGGCTTTGAACTGCCCGTAGACGGCGTCTTCGATCTGGCTGCGCGTGATCCCGATGTCGCGCAAAGCGCGGTCGTCGAGCTCGTTCAGCGTCTTGACCGCAGAGCGGTGCTCGAGGCGGTCGAACAGCGCATGGGCGAAATTGGCGAGCGCGCGGAAAAATCCGCCCGATGAGGAGGGGCTTAAACTCCGCCCCGAAGTTTGCGAGATCGTGGTCATTTTTCTTCTCCGGCCTTCTGTCCACGCGGCGAAGGGGATGCCGTTGGCGCAGACGCTGGAAGCATCTGCACCTCATATGCCATCGGATTGCTCTCGCTCTCCTCGGCTCAATCGCGGACCTTGATGGAACTTAAATGCTCCAGTACACTACTCGGAGCAAGTAAAACATTGCTCTCGGTGCAATAATGTCCAAGTTCGAGTACGTGAAGCTTGCCGATGCCATTGCCTCGGATATCTCTAACGGCACGTTAAGGCCCGGCGACCGGCTGCCGCCGCAGCGCAATTTTGCCTATGACCGTGGCATTGCGGTCTCGACCGCCAGCCGGGTTTATACGGAGCTTTTGCGCCGCGGCCTCGTGGTCGGCGAGGTCGGCCGCGGCACCTTCATCTCCGGCGACATCAGGCGCGAGGTCGAGGCGCTGAGCGAGCCGCGCGACGCGCGCATCGACTTCGAGGTCAATTATCCGTTATTGCCTCAGCAATGGGCAATGATCGCCAAGAGCCTCGCGGGGCTCGAACGCGTCGACGCGCTCGAATCCGCGTTGCGGGTCTCGACCAGCACCGGCACCAAGAGCGCGCGCAATGCCGCCGCCGCCTATCTCGCGCGCAAGGATTTTACGCCGCAGGCCGAGCAGATCGTGTTCACCGCCAACGGCAAGCAATCGCTCGCCGCCGCGCTCGCGGCGCTCGTCCCCACCGGCGGCCGCTGCGGCGTCGAGGCGCTGACCTATCCCTACGTCAAGAGCATCGCCGCGCGGTTAGGTGTGACGCTCGTCCCGATTGCGATGGATGAATTCGGCGTGCGGCCCGATGCGATCCAGAAGGCGCACCGCGAAGCGCATCTGTCGGCGCTCTATCTCCAGCCCATCATCCAGAACCCGCTCGGCGTCACCATGAACGCGACGCGGCGCGCCGACATCATGCGCGTCGCCGAAAAGCTCGACCTCACCATCATCGAGGACGCCGTCTACGGCTTCCTCGCCGACGACACGCCGCTGGCCGCGCTCGGGCCGGACCGCTGCATCGTGCTCGACAGCCTGTCCAAGAAGGTCGCGCCGGGACTTGCACTCGGCATCCTCGTCGCGCCGCCGCATCTGCGCGAGAACGTGATGAGCGCGGTGCGGACCGGCGGCTGGATCGCCTCCGGCCACGCGCTCGCATCCGGGCAGCGGCTGATGGCCGATGGCACCGTCGCCGAGCTGACCCGGCTGAAACGCATCGACGCCGCGCGCCGGCAGCAGACCGCAGCAAGGCTCTTGGCCGGATACCAGATCTCGGCCGACCCGCGCTCCTATCATCTCTGGCTGACATTGCCGCAGCATTGGCGCTCGCAGACCTTCGTCGCCGCGGCCGCCCGGCGCAGCATCGCGTTGACGCCGTCCTCGACCTTCGCGATTGCGCATGGTCATGCGCCGAATGCAGTGCGGCTCGCGCTCGCCCCACCCTCGCCCGAGCAGCTCGATTCCGGCCTGCGCACGCTGGTGTCGCTGCTCGGCACCAAGGAAGAGGATTTTGACTCGACGGAGTAGCTCGCTGCTCAAGCCTCCGGCCATTCCGCGATAAAGCCCCTCGCCTTGTACGGCGCGATCTTGTCCCATTCGTGCAGGACGCGGCGACGAAATTCAGCGTCGGTGTGCCAGCGTTCGCGCGGTGTCGCGAAGTTGTCGACGGTGAGCAGCATCTTGTCGACCTCCGGCCAGTGCCGGTGCAGCGTCATCGGATAGCGCCGCGCGGTCCAGGTATTGCCGAGGCAGATCACGCTGCGGACATTTTGCAGCCCGAGCGCGGCATCGATGATGGGCAGCGAGAGGATCACGTTCTCGCCGGTGTTCATCGCGCGATGCTCCTCGAGGATCCGGTCCGCAGGAATGCCCGCGGCGACCATCGCGGCCTTAATGATGGTGCACTCGGATTGCTCCGAGCCCGGCGTCACGCCGCCACTGACAATCGGCCAGCGGAAATAACCCTCGCGCCACAGCCCTGCGGCGGTGTCGACGCGCAGCGCGACGTCCTCGCGGGTGCCGAACATGAACAACAGATCGGCCGGCAGGAGTGGCGTATCGATGAAATGCGTGCGGTTGATCCTGGCGATCTCATCCGCTGTAGGCAGGCGAGTGCTGCGATCCGTGACTGACATGGCAGCACGATGCGACACCGGCGCAGGGGCGCGAAGTCACGTTTGATTGCGGCCGATTGCACCTAAGGCAACAAGGACCTCGGCACACGATCGAAACTATAGCTCTGCGGCTGGTTGCGCCGCACGAAGCCGCCGACTTGCCAGACGAACAGCGCGGCAAAACCAACGATGAACAGCGCGCCGGCGAATTCACCGATCATCAGCGCGCGGACCAACAGCCCCGTCATTGCGACCGCCAGCACCGCCAGGAATGCGAGCACGGCCGCATAGGTTTTGCGACCGAGGCCGGCGGTCAACTCGGCGCGGCTGCCGGCCTTCGCCATCCGCGCGTGCAGCTCGACAAGAAAATCGCGAAATCCGCTGTCCTGCGGCGCCATCAGCGCCGCGGTCTGCCAACTCGTCGACAGGATCGCGATACGGCCGCCGCCCACACGGCTGACATCGGCGCGAAAACGGTGCTGCTGCATCGAGACGGGGCGGAACGACAGCCGGATCGCGCTGATCTCGTCGTAGCGCCAGACGCCCGAACGGCCAGCGACGTGCCAGGATAGGCCCTCGTCGGTCAGCTCGAAGCGATGCGCCGAGCCGATCAGCGACGCCCTGTAGGCATAGCTCGTGGCTGAAGCTGCCTCAGCTCTCGAAACCCGCATCTCGATCATCAATCCCGTCTGCGATCCGCTTGCGCGATCGCCCTCGCCCATCCTACAAGCGAGGCATGGCTGAGACGACCTTTTTTCCGCGCCGCCTGATTCTCGGCGCCGCCGTGATCTCGGGCGTGCTGCTCGCGCTCGCGGTGCACATGCTGGGCGCGCGCTACGGGCTCGACCTCGGCGGCCTGTGGCGATCCGACACGCATGAATTGATGCCGACGGGCGCGGCGATCGCCTGGTGGCTGATTGCAACCGTCGGCTTCTCCGGCGGCTACTTCACGGCGACATTGATGCAGAGCGCCGTCTCCGGCCAGATCCCGCAACGGATGCGGCAATTCCTGATCGCGGTCGGTGTGCTCCTGCTCGCAGGTGCGGGGCAAGCCGCCTCGGCCCCGAGCCCGATCCCGACCATCTCCGGCGTGCTCGCCGGTCTCGCGGCGCTGTGTCTTGGTGCCGTGATGGCGTTCTGCGGCGCGCATTTCGCGCTGCGCCGCGGCTAGACCTTTCCTTAGGCCGACGCAAGCAGCCGCGGTCGTGCCAACATCAACGCGACATCGGATGCCGGCCGCGGCATGCTGAACAGATAGCCCTGCGCCTGGGTACAGCCTTCGCGCCTGAGCAGCTCGAGCTGCGCGTCGTTCTCGACGCCCTCCGCGGTGGTCACGATGCCAAGGCTGCGGCCGAGGCCCGTCACCGCACGGATGATCGCCATGGAATCCTGGCGGGTCGCAAGCTCGGATACGAACGAGCGGTCGATCTTGATCTTGTCGAACGGGAAGCTGCGCAGATAGCTCAGCGACGAATAGCCGGTGCCGAAATCGTCGAGCGAGATCCGCACGCCCATGCCGCGCAGCTCATGCAGGGTGGTCAGCGTCGCCTCGCTGTTCTGAAGCAGCACGGATTCGGTGATTTCGAGCTCGAGGCGGCGCGCCGCGAGGCCCGATGCCTCCAGCGCCTCGGTCACGATTGCGATCAGGTTCGGGCTCTTGAACTGGACCGGCGACAGGTTAACGGCAACATCGACATCGCCCGGCCAGGTGGCCGCGTCCGCGCAGGCGCTGCGCAGCACGAATTCGCCGAGCTGAACGATGAGGCCGGTCTCCTCGGCCAGCGGAATGAAGTTGATGGGCGAGATCAGGCCGCGGTGCGGATGGTTCCAGCGCAACAGCGCCTCGAAGGCGACGACGCGATCGCTCGCGACGTCGCGGATCGGCTGATAGTACACCTGGAACTCGTCGCGTTGCAGCGCCGCCCGCAGGTCCATCTCCAGCAAACGTCGCGCCTGTGCGCGCGCATCCATCCCGGTCTCGAAGAAGCGATAGGTGCCGCGGCCGTCAGCCTTGGCGCGGTACAGCGCGAGGTCGGCGTTCTTCAGCAATTCGTCCGGATTGGTGCCGTCCTGCGGCGACAGCGAGATGCCGATCGAGACGCCGATCACGATCTGATGGTCGTCGATCTCGTAAGGCGCGGAAATCACCTCGACGAGGCGACCGGCGAGAGCCCTCGCCGCAGCCTCCTCCGACCGTCCGATCTGGACCACGGCGAACTCGTCGCCACCGAGCCGCGCCACGGTGTCGTGCTCGCCGACGGTGGCCTTCAGCCTGCGGCCGACTTCCTTCAGCAGCGCATCGCCAATGGGATGGCCGAGGGAGTCGTTGATGTCCTTGAAGTGATCGAGATCGAGGCAGAGCACTGCGAGCTGGTCGTTCGAACCGGCCCGGCGCAGTCCCTGTTCAAGCTGCTCGTGGAACAGCACGCGGTTCGGCAGATTGGTCAGCGCGTCATGGCGCGCCATGTGCGATATCTTGGCCTGCGCCTCCAGCCACTCGGTGATGTCCTCGAAGGTCGCGACCCAGCCGCCACCCTGCATCGGCTGATTGACGACTCGGATGGAGCGGTCGAACCGGGTCACGACCTGGCTAGTCGTGCGGCCCTCGCGCGCGTCGACGACAAGGCGCGCGAAGAATTCGCCCGCATCGCCCTGCCACTGGCCCTTGGCCTGCTCCTCACGCAGCACGTCGATAAGCAGGCGGCCGGTGAGCGGAATGTCGGTGCGGCCGAGCATCGCGGCGTAGCGCTCGTTGAACAGCTGGATCTTGCCTTCCGCATCGAACATGCACAGCCCTTGCGACATGTTCTGGAGCGCGGTGTCGAGCACGACCTGCTGGCGGCCCAATGCTCCCTTGGCGCGGCGATCGAGCAGCGCCGAGACCAGCGCGATCGCGATGATCGCGACCGCGGCGCTGGCGGTGAGGAAGGACATCGAGGCCGGCGGGATCGACATCCCGCTGATCGCGATCGTCGGATCCGGCGTCAGCAGCACCGCGCCCATCGCAGTGAAATGATGTGCGACGATGGCGAGCGTCAGCAGGCCGGTCGCACGCAGTGCATGTGAACGGTCGTCGCGTCGCGACGCGACGAACAGGGCGAGCGCCGCAAAGACGATACCGAACAGGACCGAGGCGACAACCGTGCCTTCGACCCAGCTCACGCGCGCGGGAATCTCCAGTGCCGCCATGCCGGTGTAATGCATCGCCGCGACGCCGCCGCCGACAATGGCACCGCCGAGGACGACCCACGCTGTCCGCGAGGACGATACCGCGATGCTCAGTCCCACGAAGGTGACGGAGATCGCGAAGATCAACGACAGGATCGTCACCGGAATGTTGTAGGCACCACCGTTGCCCGGCCCGTAGGCCAGCATCGCGATGAAGTGCGTCGCCCAGATGCCGCAGCCGCTGACGACGGCATCCAGGGAGATCCAGACCAGCCGCCCCGGTCCTTGCGTCGCACGCGCCCGATGAAACAGGCTGATCGCCGCCGCGCTGGCAAGCAGGCACACCGCGCCACCAAGCGCGACCAGGCGCCAGTCATGCTGGTCCGTGAGACAGTAAAGAACTTGATACATTGCCAGTTCCTATTCCACCCGCACTAGAACCGGCAGAGGTGGACAGTCGGTAACCGGCTATGTGTCGGTTCTGGGAATGGTGAACAGAGAATGTGTGCGGTTGCTCACATTGCTCATCGTCTCGTTCATTTCTGCGCCCGCGCACCAAGCCCGATCGCGGCAGCCGCAAGGAGCAGGACGGCGGCCGAAATAACCAGCGCGAGATGCAGGCCCTGCACGAGCGCGCCTTCGCCTGCGATGAGCGAGCCGAACAGCGCGACGCCGAGCACGCTGCCGGTTTGCCGCGTGGCGTTCAGGACGCCGGCGGCGATGCCGGAGCGCGCCTTCTCGACACTGCCAAGCAAGGTCGAAGTCAGCGGCGGCACCAACAGACCGAGCCCGCCGCTGATCGCGATCATCTGCGCGCAGATCGCCCAATAACTCGTCCCGGCTTCGATCCAGAGCAGGCCGAGGCAGCCGAGCGCCGACACGCAGGCGCCGACAACGATGGTCGGGCACGGGCCGATGCGCTCGGCCAGACGCGGCGCCAGCAAATTGACCGGCAGTACCGCGCCCATCATCGGCACAAAGGCGAGCCCGGTCCACCAAGCCGACAGGCCATTGATCCTCTGGAAGTACAGGCTAAGTACGAAGATCAGGCCGTAGATGGCGGTGTTGACGAGGAGGCCGAAGATCGTGGTCAGGGTAAACAGTCGGTGACCGAACAAGGATAAGGGCAGCATCGGCTGCGCCGTGCGGCTCTCGCGCCAGACGAACAGCATGGCCAGGACGGCGGCCGCAGCGAAAGCCGAAAGCACGAGCGGATGCCGCCAGCCGAGCGCACCGCCCTCGATGATCGCGCCAGCGAGCGCGCCAAGCGCGCCGATCGCCGCGAGTTGACCGGGCAAATCGATCTCGCGCGAGGGCGTGCGCGTGGTCTCAACGGCATAGCGCCAGCTCAGCCAAAGGCCGGCGAGGCCGATCGGCAGATTGACCAGGAAGATCGCGCGCCACCCGACCAGCGTGATCAGGGCGCCACCGACGAAGGGACCTGCTGTGAGCGCCAGGCTCGCGCCGGCGGCCCAGATCGCGACGGCGCGACCACGCTGCCGGTCGTCCGTATAGGCATGGCTCAGCAACGCCAGCGAATTCGGCACCAGGATCGCGGCGGCCAATCCCTGCACCAGCCGCGCGCCGATCAGCACAACGGCGTTGGGCGACAACGCACAGGCGAGCGAGGCCGCGGTGAAGAGGGCAAATCCCGCCATGAAGACGCGCTTGGCGCCGATGCGATCGCCGAGCGCGCCCGCCGTCAGGATGAAGGCGGCAAACGCAATGGTGTAGGCGCTGACCACCCATTGCAGCTCGGCAACCCCGCCGCCGAGTGTCTTGCCCATCGCATCGAGCGCGGTGTTGACGACGGTGACGTCGAGCTGCACCACGCCGTAGCCGAGGCTCATCGCGGCCAGTGTCAGAGAGGTTGCAAGGCGCGACGCGGCAGGTTGGGCGTCGTTCGCGTCGAAGGCTTCATATTCGATGGTATTGGCGCGCATGCTGCCACCTCGATTGCAGCCCCATGCGATATATAGACTCCCCGCCTGCCATCATGCTTCGACAAAGACGGAAGTATGGATGTCGTCGGACAGCGAAAACGCCGCGCGTCGACCGCGCGGCGTTTCGTTAGTAGACGCTTGTGCTAGCTCGCAGCGCGCAGGTTGATCTTGCTCTCGGCCAGCGAAGTCAGCTTCTTGTCGGTCGCCTTTTCCTCCTCGAGCGTCTTGGCGAGCACGGCAGCGCAGTCGGTGCGGCCGAGCTGCTTGGCCCAGGCGATCAGGCTGCCGTAGCGCACGATCTCGTAATGCTCAGCCGCCTGCGCCGCATTGATCAGGGCTGCGTCAAGCACCGCCTTGTCGGCGACCTCGCCGGCGGTCTCGTCGGCCTCCTCGATGATGCCGTCGATTGCCGGGCAGTCGACCGCCTTCACCTGAGTTCCGTGCATCTTGAACACTTCCTCGAGCCGCTTCACGTGCTGCTTGGTCTCCTCGAGGTGCGTCAAAAAGCCCTGCTTCAGCTGCGGATCGGTCGCCTTATCTGCCATTTTCGGCAGCGCCTTGGTGAGCTGCTGCTCGGCGTAATAGATGTCCTGCAGCTGGTGCACGAACAAATCGTCCATGGTCTTGATGTCTTTTGTGAACAGTCCCATCGTTCCAATCCTCGGAGGTTTCGGGAACACGACGTCATCGGCTTGCATGAGAAGCCGCATGTTTCGATGTGTTCGATTGCTGATGGGTCGCTAACCTGCGCGCGACACTGTCGTTCCAAAAGAGACCTGCGTTCCAAAAAGATCCGCAGCGTTTGCGCTGGAACAATGCTTGCCGCGTCAGGATTTGAAACCATGTCAACATATGGACGCGCGATCCCAGCCGGGCCCTCGACTCATATGCTTAACGCGTCTGCCATGTGAACCACGTATGACAGAGGCGGCCGCTCCAACGCAGAACCTATCTTTGTCAAGGGCTGCACAAGTTGCTGTTTTTGCATTAAATGAGCTAGATCATGCCTAGCGATCGGCGCCCACTCTTGGCGACGGTCGTGCCCGACCGGCCAGTGGCCCGATCGGGTCGGTCTTGCCCCCGCCGGGAGGATGAATGCACGGACTACTGCCCGCGCTGAAACGCGGCTTGAAGAGATGGATCGGCTGGCGACGGCTCGGAATTGCCGCGAGCGTGGTGATCATCGCCTTCGCGGTGACCACGCTGGTGCGGACCCTCAAGGGCATCGATACCGGCGTCATCCTGACCGCGTTGACCGAGATCCCCCGCGGCAACATCGGGCTGGCCGCGATCTGCGTGTTCTTCGCGTTCTGTACGCTGACCTTCTACGACTTTTTTGCACTGCGAACGATCGGCAAGAAGCACGTTCCCTACCGCATCGCAGCGCTGTCCAGCTTCACGTCCTATTCGATCGGCCACAACATCGGCGCTACCGTGTTCACCGGCGGCGCAATCCGCTTCCGGATCTATTCGGATTACGGGCTGAACGCCATCGACGTCGCAAAGATCTGCTTCCTGTCTGGCCTGACCTTCTGGCTCGGTAACATCTTCGTGCTGTCGATCGGCATGGTCATCCATCCGGATGCCGCCTCCTACATGGATCAGCTCCCGTCGTCGATCAACCGGCTGATCGCGTTCGGCGGCCTCGCCTCGATCGCCGCCTATCTGGTCTGGCTCTGCATGGGCGAGAAGCGCCGCGAGCTCGGCCAGAAGGGCTGGAAAGTGGTGTTGCCGTCGGCGCCGCTGACCTTGGTGCAGATCCTCATCGGCGTGGTCGATCTCGGCTTCTGCGCGCTGGCCATGTACCTTCTGGTGCCGGCCAATCCGCAGATCGACTTTCTGTCGCTCGCCGTGGTGTTCATCCTGGCGACGCTCCTGGGCTTCGCCAGCCATGCCCCCGGCTCGCTTGGCGTGTTCGACGCCGCCATGCTGGTGGCGCTGCCCGAATTCGGCCGGGAGCAGTTGCTTGCGACGCTCTTGGTGTTCCGCATCCTCTATTTCGTGATCCCCTTCGGTCTCGCCATCTCCATCATGGGCGCGCGCGAGCTCTGGATGAACGTGGTCGAGCCTTGGCAGGAGCGGCGGCGGCTGGCGGAGGCCTGCGCGCAGGCCAATCTGCCCAAGCAGGTGACCGCGATGGAGCACGAGCGGTCGCTGCGACAGGCCAGTAAACGATAAGGCGGCCCGCGAACCCGTCAGACAAAGGTTGCGGGCTGAGGAGCAATGCTCTCTTATTTCCGCCTCAACTTTGCCGTTGAAGACGCGGACCATGATCGCTGTATCTCTTCGTACCCTCTCCGCTTGCATCCTGCTGTTTGCCGGGATCTTGACCATTTCGCCGCTCCAACGCGTCGCCGCACAGGACGCCGGCGCCATGCAGATCAATTGGGAGGTGCGCAATCGCTTCCGGCTGTTCCGCGAGGAGCGCGATTTCCTGCTGCATGTCGAGAATGCGCGTAACCGCAGCATCCTTGCCGCCGAGCAGTCGCTGGAGCTCCAGAGTGAAGGCCGCGGCTGGGCGCGCAACATGGTCAACCGGCTCTGCATCGACCTCCAGGGCCGGGTCAACCAGCCCTGCACCCGCGACAACGTCAAAGAGAACTACATCACCCCGATCGACCACCCCGTCACCGTACGCCTGACCGGCGCGGTGCCGGTCGGCGCCACCTGCGCCTGGTCGTTCGACGACGGCGACGGGCCGCAAACCTCGACCTTCGACTGCGCCGAGCCGATCAATCTGCGCGTCCGCTACGGCAAGCAGACGGTCGCGAGCGTCGACGTTTCCTCCGGCTCCGATGCGACCCAGCGCGTCCAGACCGAGATCCAGGTGCGCGACATCTTCATCGCCGGCCTTGGCGACAGCATCGCTTCCGGCGAAGGCAATCCGGATCGGCCGCTGGCACTCTCCGACGAGGGTTTTTGCTTCCGCTCCTATCTCGGTACCGCCGGCGGGCAGTACTACCGGCCGAGCCGCGCCGGCTTCAAGGGCGGACGCGCCTGCGAGGCGCCGGATACGCTCGCGAACTGGCAGCACTACGGCGCGCTCTGGTTCAACTCGCCCTGCCACCGCTCGCTCTACAGCTACCAGGCCCGCACTGCGCTCGCGCTCGCCGTGCGCTACAGCCACATCGCGGTGACCTATCTGCCGCTCGCCTGCACCGGCGCCAGCATCAGCGACGGGCTGCTCGGCTCGCAGCGCGCTCGCGAATGCCCGCCCAGCAAGAACGGCACCTGCCAGACCAGCGTGAATGCGCAGGTGGCCGAGCTGCGCGAAGCGCTCACCGAGGCGAAGAAGCGCCAGCCCGACCGCACGCTTGACCTCGTGCTGCTCTCGGTCGGCGCCAACGACATCTATTTCTCCGGCCTCGTTGCCGACGTCATCGTCGACACCGCGACCGAGCGTGCGCTGTTCCGCCGCTCCGGCGTGATGGCGAGCGTGGATGATTCCCGCGACGCGCTGGCGCGGGAGCTGCCCCGCAATTTCGTCAAGCTGCGCGAGGCGCTGAAGCCGCTGGTCGGCGGCGACCTCTCGCACGTGGTCTACGTCTCCTACGCCAATCCGTCGCTCGCGGATGGCGGCGTGCCCTGCCGCGGCGGTCGCGGCGGCTTCGACATTCATCCGGCTTTCAACGCCGACCCGCAGCGGCTCGCCCGCGTCTCGACCTTCGTCGACACCGAGTTTTTGCCGCAACTGAAGGGTCTCGCCACCTGCACGCGTGGCGCGCTGTGCCGCGATCCCGAAGCCGACCGCATGACATTTGTGGATTCGCATCAGGCCGCATTCGCCGATCACGGCTTCTGCGCCCATGCCGGTAACGATCCCGAATTCGACCGCACCTGCTTTGCCGAGAACGGCCAGAGTTTTAATCCGGATATCGTCGCCGCAGCGAGCCAGCCGTTGCTGTGCGGCCGCGGCGCCTCGGAATACCGTGCCTATTTGCCGCGCGCACGCTGGATCCGCGACGCCAATGACAGCTATTTCGCCGCGATGACCTATCCGCAAGGATTGCCGGCGGCGAGCCAGCCGACCGACATCCACGATGCGACCTGGGGCGTGCTCTCCGCCGTCTATGGCGGCGCCGTGCATCCCTCCGCCGAAGGTCACGCCGCGATGGCCGACGCCACGCTGCCCGCCGCAAGCTCCGTCCTCGGCCTCGACGCAGTGCCGCCGGGCGTCACGCGCGGCCTATTGGCGCCGCTCTTGCCGGGTGTGCAGCAATAGCGGGCCGTATTGCATCCGGCGCTGGAACCTGAACACGCCGCTCGCTGGAATTTGATGGCGCTGCCGTCATTTGTTTCAATTCCATTCAGTGCATATTCAGCCGATCCGGCCCACGATGGCGCCCGCGTCGTGGGTTACCAATCAATCCGGAACGATCGTGGATAGCAGAAGCGCATATCGTCGGTTGCGATGCTTCAATCTTGCGGTGCTCGTCGCCGCGACCACAGGCCTGACCGCAAACGCCTCCCGTGCCGACGATCTCAGCCCGCACGATCTCGCTTTGCTCGATCGGCTGACTTGGGGCGTCAGCGCCTCAAGTGCCACGCATCTGCACAGCATCGGTGCCGAACGCTGGCTCCAGGAGCAATTGCACCCGGCCGGCAATCCGGCGCTGCCCGACGTGGCAAAGGCGCAGATCGAAGCGATGCCAGACGTCCACAGTTTCCCGTTCGATATTGCGGTCGCCTTCGAGCAACAGTCCAAGAGCGCCAATCAGGTCACCGATCCCGAGCAGAAAAAGGCCGCGCAGCAGGTCTTTCAACAGGCGATGAATGATCGCGCCAGGCAGGCTGCGGCGCGCACCATCCTGCGCGCGCTCTACGCTCCCGATCAGTTGCGCGAGCGCATGGTCTGGTTCTGGTTCAATCATTTCAACGTCCACCAGTACAAATCGAATCTGCGCGTGCTGGTCGGCGACTACATCGATCACGCCATCCGCCCCTCCTCGCTCGGCAAATTCCGCGACCTGCTCGCGGCGACCGTTCGTCATCCCGCGATGCTGCGCTATCTCGACAATGCCGACAATGCGGCGGGTCATCTCAACGAGAACTACGCCCGCGAGATCATGGAGCTGCACACCATGGGCGTCGGCTCCGGCTACACCCAGGCCGACGTCGAGTCGCTGGCAAAGATCCTCACCGGGGTCGGCATCGACACCAGGCCGGAAGACCCGAAGCTGAAGCCGGAATTGCAGTCCCAGCTCGTGCGCGAGGGCGCCTTTGAATTCAATCCGTCACGACACGACTACAGTGACAAGATTTTCCTCGGCCACACCATCAAGGGACGTGGGCTTGCCGAAGTCGACGAGGCCATCGACATCCTGGTCCACCATCCCGCGACCGCAAGCCATCTCTCACGCAAGATCGCGACCTATTTCGTGGCGGACAATCCGCCGGAGGCGCTGGTGCAGCGGATGGCGCAGACGTTCAAATCGACCGATGGGGATATCGCCTCCGTCCTGGCCACGATGATCCATTCGGGCGAATTCGAAGCCGCGCTGAAGCCGGGCACCCGCTTCAAGGATCCCGCGCAATATGTGCTGTCGGCGGTTCGCCTCGCCTATGACGACAGGGTGATCCTGAATACGGCCCCGATCCAGGGCTGGTTCAATCGCCTCGGCGAAGGCCTGTTCAATCACGAGACGCCGGACGGCTACGCGCTGACATCGGCGTCGTGGAACGGCCCCGGACAGATGATGGTTCGCTTCGAGATCGCGCGGCAGATCGGATCGGGGTCGTCCGGCCTGTTCAAACCCGAGGGGCCGAACCCGGTCGAGCAGCCTGCGTTTCCACTGCTCCAGAATGCGCTCTACTTCAACGGCCTTCGCCACACGCTCGGTCCGGCGACGCTGGCATCGCTCGACAAGGCCATTTCACCGCAGGACTGGAACACGCTGTTCCTGTCGTCACCGGAATTCATGCACTGACGGCAACGGAGATCGCCATGAACCGTCGCGAGCTGATCAAGACTTTTGCCACACTCGCTCCGCTCACGGTCGCCGGTCGCGTCTGGGCCGCGCCTGCGACCGACGCCCGCATGCTGGTGGTGTTCTTGCGCGGTGCCTATGACGCGGCGAATGTCGTCGTCCCAGTCTCGAGCGAGTTCTACCATGCGTCGCGGCCGACGCTCGCGATCTCCAAGCCCGATGTCGGCAATCCAAACGCGGCCCTCGCGCTCGACGCCGATTGGGGACTGCATCCCGCCTTGCGTGACAGCATCTATCCGCTCTGGGCCAAGCGCGAGATCGCGTTCATCCCGTTCGCCGGCACCAGCGACGACCTGACCCGGAGCCATTTCGAGACCCAGGACACGATCGAGCTCGGCCAGTCGGCCTCCGGCTCGCGCGACTATCGCTCCGGCTTCATGAGCCGGCTCGCCACCGAGCTGACCCGCGTCAAGCCGATCGCGTTCACCGACCAGCTGCCGCTGATCTTCCGCGGCAAATCGCAAGTGCCGAACACCAGCATCAACAATGTCGCAAAGCCCGGCGTCGACGACCGCCAGGCCGAATTGATCAAGCAGATGTACGCCCAGTCCAACCTTGCATCGTCGGTGTCGGAGGGATTTCGGGTGCGCGACGACGTCTACCGCTCGGTCTCCGAGGAGATGAATGCCGCCAACCGCGGTGCGGTGTCGCCGCGCGGATTCGAATTGTCGGCGCGGCGGATCGGCCGGCTGATGCGCGAGCAGTTCAACCTCGGCTTCGTCGACGTCGGCGGCTGGGATACGCATGTCAACCAGGGTTCAGCCAACGGCTATCTCGCCGACCGGCTCGGTGAGCTCGGTCGCGCCCTTGTCGGCTTCTCCGAGGAAGTCGGGCCGGCCGCATGGCGCGATACGGTCGTGGTGGTGATCTCCGAATTCGGCCGCACCTTCCGCGAGAACGGCGACCGCGGCACCGATCACGGCCATGGCAGCGTCTATTGGGTGCTCGGCGGCGGCATCAATGGCGGCCGCATTCTCGGCGAGCAGGTCAAGGTCGAGCAGCCGCATCTGTTCCAGAACCGCGACTATCCCGTGCTGACCGATTACCGCGCGCTGTTCGCTGATCTGTTCGGCCACGTTTTCGGATTGGGGAACGAGAGCCTCCAGCGCGTTTTCACCGGCGTTCACCCGACCAATCTGACGCTGGTCTAGCCGGCCTCCCGTCTGCGTCGCCCGCTACCCGGCGTTCCATCAATTCAAAAACGGTATCAATCGATACCCCCTTCAACTTGGACACTTTCCTGCGCACGCCTCTAGGAGTCATCGCGAGGAAACATTTCAAGTTCAAGGAGGCGCCTGATGAGCGCAGTTGTGTCCGCAACGGACGTGAAGAGGTCTCGCGTCAGGCTGTTCATCGTGACCATGCTGTTCCTGGTCACGACGGTCAATTACGCCGACCGCGCCACGCTCTCGATCGCGGGCCCCGCGCTCTCCAAGGAACTCCATCTCGATCCCGTCGCCATGGGCTACATCTTCTCGGCCTTCGGCTGGTCCTATGTGATCGCGCAGGTACCGGGCGGCTGGCTGCTCGACCGCTACGGCTCGCGTCTCGTTTATGCCTTCTCCATCATCGTCTGGTCGCTGTTCACGACGATGCAGGGCTGGGTCGGCTTCTTCAGCGCGGGCACCGCGATCACCGTGCTGTTCGGCCTGCGCTTCCTGGTCGGCATTGCGGAAGCGCCCTCCTTCCCGGCCAATGCCCGCATCGTTGCGGCCTGGTTTCCCGGCAATGAGCGCGGCACCGCATCGGCCTTCTTCAATTCCGGGCAGTATTTCTCGACCGTGATCTTCGCGCCGCTGATGGGCTGGATCGCCCATGATTACGGCTGGCGCTACGTGTTCTTCGTGATGGGCGCACTCGGCATCATCATGGGGCTGGTCTGGATCAAGACCATCTACGGCCCGAAGGAACATCCCGGCGTCAACGAGGCCGAATTCGACTACATTAGGGATGGCGGCGCACTGGTCGACCTCGACGCGCCCAAGGATGATCTGGCGCACGAGCGCGCTCCGGACTCCGGTCCGAGATGGGATCATATCCGCCAACTGCTTTCCAACCGCATGATGATCGGCGTCTATCTCGGCCAGTACTGCATCAACACGCTGACTTATTTCTTCCTGACCTGGTTCCCGGTCTACCTGGTCAAAGAGCGCGGCCTGTCGATCCTGCAAGCCGGCTTCGTCGCGACGTTGCCCGCATTGTGCGGCTTCATCGGCGGCGTGCTCGGCGGTGTCATTTCCGACGCCATCCTGCGCAAGACGGGCTCGCTGACCATGGCGCGCAAGATCCCGATCGTCGGCGGCATGCTGCTGTCGATGTCGATCATCGCCTGCAACTATGTCGACGGCCAGGCGCTGGTGGTCGGCTTCATGGCGCTCGCCTTCTTCGGCAAGGGCATCGGCGCGCTCGGCTGGGCGGTCGTCTCCGATACCTCGCCCAAGGAAGCCGGCGGTGTCTCCGGCGGCCTGTTCAACACCTTCGGCAACATCTCCTCGATCACCACCCCGATCGTGATCGGGTACATCCTGGCGGCGACCGGATCCTTCAACGGTGCCCTGGTGTTTGTCGGCGCCAACGCGCTGGTGGCCGCATTCGCCTATCTCGTGATCGTCGGCAAGATCGAGCGCGTGGTGCTCAAACGTTCCTCCTGAGCGCTCCGAGTGATCGGAGTGGGACAGGCAACTCAACGGCGGCTTCAACAGCCGCCGTCTTTGTTTTGGGGATGATCGATGCTAGAAGTGCCGGGGAAACGCCTTATCCATCTAAGGCATGTATCGATGTTCGACCTCAACCAGCTCCGCTGTTTCGTCACGGTGGCCGAAGAACTGCACTTCGGCCGTGCCGCGACGCGGCTGAACATGACCCAGCCGCCACTGTCGCGGCAGATCCAGGTGCTCGAGCACATCATCGATGCGCCGCTTCTGGAGCGCACCAGCCGCTCAGTGCGCCTGACGCCGGCCGGACGCAGCTTCCTGCCGGAGGCGCGGCGCATCCTGAAGCTCGCCGAGAGCGCCTCGCAGGTCGCCCGCCGCATTGCGCTCGGCAAGACTGGCTCGGTCAAGATCGGCTTCACGGCTGCCGCGGCCTATGGCTTCCTCCCGGAGCTCGTCGCCGCCTGCCGCGCCAAACTGCCCGAGGTCGATTTCTCGCTGAAGGAGATGGTGTCGGGCGACCAGTTCGAGGCGCTGACCTCGGGCCAGATCGACGCCGGCCTGTTGCGGCCGCCGATCGCGCGGCCGGAGCTTGCCAGCCGCCGCGTCGTCGCCGAGCCCCTGCTCGCCGCGATCCCGAAAAAGCATCCGCTGGCGAATGCCGAAAGCATCACCATCAAGGATTTCGACGGCCAGCCATTCGTGATGTATTCGCCCTATGAGAGCCGCTACTTCCACGATTTGCTGGTGGCGCTGTTCACCCGCGCCGACATCTTGCCGCGCTACGTGCAGCATTTGAGCCAGATCCACTCGATCCTCGCCATGGTGCGCGCCGGCCTTGGCCTTGCCATCGTGCCGGCCGCAGCCGCGGGGCTGAAAATCTCCGACGTCCGGCTGCGCCCGCTGAAGCTGCGCAACCGCGTGCCGGTCGAATTGTTCATGGTCTGGCGCCGTGACGACGAGAATCCGCTGCTGTCCGCCCTGGTCAAAATCGCCAGCGAATTGTCCTCGGCGGAGGTGCTGGAGGATTGATGCTGATTCCGCATCAGTCGATATAGGCTTTGGCTTGGACGCGCATCGAACGGTTGCCTAAACAGCAGCGCATGGACGCGCGCCCGAGTTGCGTCCCCGACAACACGAGAGAAGGGAGCAGCGCCCATGAGCAAGATGACCCCGCAGGAAATGGCCCAGAAGATCGGTTCCGGCCTCCTGTCCTTCCCCGTCACGCCGTTCAAGGCTGACTATTCCTTCGACGAGGCGACCTACCGCGCCAATATGGATTGGCTGTGCGGCTATGACGTCGCCGGCCTGTTCGCCGCCGGCGGCACCGGCGAGTTCTTCTCGCTGACCCCGACCGAAGTTCCGCATGTCGTCAAGATCGCCGTCGACGAGACCAAGGGCCGCGTGCCCGTGCTCGCCGGCACCGGCTACGGCACCGCGATCGCGCGCGAGATCGCGATCGGCGCGGAAAAGGCCGGCGCCGACGGCCTGCTGCTGCTGCCGCCCTATCTGACCCATTCCGAACAGGACGGCCTCGCCGCCCACATCGAGGCGGTCTGCGCCTCCGTGAAGATCGGCGTCATCGTCTACAACCGCGACAACGCCATCCTCCAGCCCGATACGCTGGCCCGCCTTGCCGAGCGCTGCCCGAACCTCGTCGGCTACAAGGACGGCATCGGCGATATCGAGCTGATGACCCGCGTCTACACCAAGCTCGGCGATCGCCTGACCTATATCGGCGGCCTGCCGACCGCCGAGACCTTCGCGCTGCCCTATCTCGACATGGGCGTGACGACCTACTCCTCGGCCGTGTTCAACTTCGTTCCGGAGTTTGCCACCAATTTCTATGCCGCCGTGCGCAAGCGCGATCACGCGACGATCCATGCCGGGCTGAAAAACTTCATCCTGCCGCTGATCGAGATCCGCAACCGCAAGAAGGGTTACGCAGTCTCGATCATCAAGGCCGGCATGAAGGTGATCGGCCGCGACTCCGGTCCGGTCCGCCCGCCGCTGACCGATCTCACCGAGCAGGAGATCGCGGAAGTGGCCGCGTTGGTGCAAAAGCTGCCTGCCATCCGATCGTCACAACAGGCTGCAGAATAACAGACAACAACAGGGAGGAGCGTGCGATGGCCCAGACCGAGATCTCTGGCGCACCAATCGTCACATCGATGCAGGTGATCCCGGTCGCCGGCCGTGACAGCATGCTCCTCAATTTGAGCGGCGCGCACGCGCCGTTCTTCACCCGCAACATCGTCATCCTCACCGACAATGCCGGTCACACCGGCGTCGGCGAGGTGCCGGGCGGACAGAAGATCTGGCAGACGCTCCAGGACGCCCGCGATCTCGTGATCGGCAAGACCGTCGGCGCGATGAACAACATCCTCGCCGACATCCGCACCGCCTTCGCCGACCGCGATGCCGGCGGCCGCGGCAAGCAGACCTTTGACCTCCGCGTCATGATCCACGCCGTCACGGCCGTGGAGTCCCCGCTGCTCGATTTGCTCGGCCAGCATCTCGACCTGCCCGTCGCGGCCTTGCTCGGCGAAGGCCAGCAGCGCAAGAGCGTCGAGACGCTCGGCTACCTCTTCTTCGTCGGCGACCGCCGTAAGTCCAAGCTCAGCTACGTCAACGGCGAGACCGGCAAGCCCGAATGGTTCAACCTCCGTCACCAGGAGGCGATGACGCCGGAGACGGTGGTGCGGCTCGCGGAGGCCACCCACGATCATTATGGCTTCGCCGATTTCAAGCTGAAGGGCGGCGTGCTCCGCGGCGAGCAGGAGATCGAGGCCGTCACCGCGATCGCAAAACGCTTTCCCGACGCACGCGTCACGCTGGACCCCAACGGCGCATGGTCGTTGGACGAGGCGATCGGGCTCTGCAAGAACATGCATGGCATCCTCGCCTATGCCGAGGACCCCTGCGGCGCCGAGGCCGGCTTCTCCGGCCGTGAGATCATGGCCGAGTTCCGCCGCGCCACGGGGCTGCCGACCGCAACCAACATGATCGCCACCGACTGGCGCCAGCTTTCGCACGCACTGCGCCTCGGCGCGGTGGACATTCCGCTGGCCGATCCCCACTTCTGGACCATGCAAGGCTCGGTGCGCGTCGCCCAGACCTGCCGTGACAACGGCCTGACCTGGGGCTCGCACTCCAACAACCATTTCGACATCTCGCTCGCCATGTTCACCCATGTCGGCGCCGCCGCCCCCGGCAAGGTCACCGCGATCGACACCCACTGGATCTGGCAGGACGGCCAGGCGCTGACCAAGGAGCCGCTCCAGATCAAGGGCGGCAAGATCGCTGTGCCGGACAAGCCCGGCCTCGGCATCGAAATCGACCGCGCGGCCATTGAAGCCGCGCATGAACTCTACAAGCAGCATGGACTCGGCGCCCGCGATGACGCTACAGCCATGCAGGACCTGATCCCCGGCTGGACCTTTGACGACAAGCGTCCCTGCCTCGTTCGGTAAGAAACTCAGGCATGATCCCGGAAAAGTGGGCACCGGTTTTCCGATAAGGATCATGCCCCTTAAATGACTTGGAGGACAACATGACTGCGATCCTGAAAAACTTCATCGGCGGCGAATGGGTCGACGGCTCCGGCGTCACCAAGAACATCAACCCCTCCAATACCAATGATCTGGTCGGCGAATACGCCAGGGCCGACAAGGCGCAGACCGAGAAGGCGATCGCAGCCGCCAAGGCCGCCTTCCCCGCCTGGGCGCACTCGACGCCGCAACAGCGCTATGACGCGCTGAACAAGATTTCGCTCGAAATCATCGCGCGCAAGGAGGAGCTCGGCCGCCTGCTCGCCCGCGAGGAAGGCAAGACGCTGCCGGAAGGCATCGGCGAGGTCGCCCGCGCCGGCCAGATCTTTGCGTTCTTCGCCGGCGAGGCGCTGCGCCTGATCGGTGAAAAGGGCGCTTCCGTGCGTCCCGGCCTCGACGTCGAGCTCACCCGCGAGCCGGTCGGCATCATCGGCATGATCACGCCCTGGAATTTCCCGATCGCGATTCCGGCCTGGAAGATCGCGCCCGCGCTCTGCTACGGCAACACGGTCGTGTTCAAGCCGGCCGAACTGGTGCCGGGCTCCGCGCATGCGCTGTCCGAGATCATCACCCGCTCCGGCATCCCGGCCGGCGTGTTCAACCTTGTGATCGGCTCCGGCTCCGTGGTCGGCCAGACCCTGCTCGAGCATCCGGATGTCGCAGCGATCTCCTTCACCGGCTCGGTGCAGACCGGTCGCAAGATTGCGCAGGCCTGCGTGCTGTCGAACCCGATGAAGAAATTCCAGCTCGAGATGGGCGGCAAGAATCCGCTGGTCGTGCTCGACGACGCCGACCTCAAGACCGCCGTCGAGGTCGCCGTCAACGGCGCCTATTTCTCGACCGGCCAGCGCTGCACGGCCTCTTCCCGCCTGATTGTTACCGAAGGCATCCATGATCGCTTCGTTGCGGCCGTGGCTGAGCGCCTGAAGGGCCTCATGGTGGACGACGCGCTCAAGGCCGGCGTCCATATCGGCCCGGTCGTCGACCAGAGCCAGCTCGACCAGGATTTGCGTTATATCAAGGTCGGCCAGGACGAAGGCGCCAAGCTCGCCTGGGGTGGCGAGCTGCTCAAGCGCGAGACGCCCGGCCACTATCTCCAGCCGGCGCTGTTCACGGAGGCCAACAACAACATGCGCATCGCGCGTGAGGAGATTTTTGGACCGGTCGCCGCAGTCATCCGCGCCAAGAATTACGACGAGGCGCTGGCGATCTCCAACGATACCGAGTTCGGTCTCGCCTCCGGCATCTGCACCTCCAGCCTGAAATACGCCTCGCACTACAAGCGCAACAGCGAGTCCGGCATGGTGATGGTCAATCTGCCGACCGCCGGCGTCGACTATCACGTGCCGTTCGGCGGCCGGAAGGGCTCGAGCTACGGCGCCCGCGAGCAGGGCTCCTATGCGCGCGAGTTCTACACGACGGTGAAAACTGCCTATACCTATCCCGGCTGATAGGTGATGATCGTAGTTGTAGGGTGGGCAAAGCGAAGCGTGCCCACCGCTTGCGATCGATGTTGAAGCATGGTGGGCACGGCGCGTTGCGCCTTTGCCCACCCTACGACTTCGGCTTCTGAGGAAAGCGCATGGACCAGGACGTCGCAGCGAAAGAGCAGCCCCGCTACATCAAGCTCAACGCGCGCGACAATGTCGCGATCGTGGTCAATGATTTCGGGCTTCCCGCCGGCTCCCGCTTCGCCTGCGGGCTGACGCTGCGCGCCTTTGTGCCGCAGGGGCACAAGACGGCGCTGGTCGACATCGCACAGGACGCGCCGATCATCCGCTATGGCGAGGTGATCGGCTACGCGCTCTCGCCGATATCAGCCGGCGAATGGGTCGATGAGGCGCGCATCCGCATGCCGGAGGCACCTGACCTCGACAAGCTGGAGATCTCCACCGCCGTCCCCGCCCCGCTTCCGCCACTCGAAGGCTTTACCTTCGAAGGCTTCCGCAACACCGACGGTTCGGTCGGCACCAAGAACATCCTCGGCATTTCCTCCTCCGTGCAATGCGTCAAGGGCACGATGGAATATGCGGTCAAGCGCATCCGTACTGAGCTCTTGCCGAAATATCCGAACGTCGACGACGTCGTGCCGCTGACCCATGCCTATGGCTGCGGCGTCGCGATCAACGCGCCCGATGCGGTGGTGCCGATCCGCACGCTGCAAAACCTCGCGCTCAACCCGAATTTCGGCGGCGAGATTCTGGTCATCAGCCTCGGCTGCGAAAAGCTCGCGCCTGAGCGGCTGGTGCCGGAAGGAATCAGCAATGCCATCGTGCGCATGCAGGACGAGGCGTTTGACGGCTTTGGCGCTATTGTCGACGCGATCACGACCCAGGCCGAGGCGCGCCTAAAGATCCTCAACAAGCGCACCCGCGAGACCTGCCCGGCCGCCGATCTCGTGATCGGCCTGCAATGTGGCGGCAGCGATGCATTCTCCGGCGTCACCGCCAACCCCGCCCTCGGTTTCGCCGCGGATCTGCTGGTACGCGCCGGCGCCACCGTGATGTTCTCGGAAGTGACGGAGGTGCGCGACGCCATCCAGTTGCTGACCCGCCGCGCCATCAACGAGGACGTCGGCCGCGCGCTGGTGCGCGAGATGGCCTGGTACGATTCTTATCTGGCCCGCGGCGGCGCCGACCGCAGCGCCAACACCACGCCCGGCAACAAGAAGGGCGGCCTCGCCAACATCGTCGAGAAATCACTCGGTTCGATCGTCAAGTCCGGATCGAGCGCCATCACCGGCGTGCTCTCGCCCGGTGAGAAGGCGACGCAGAAGGGCATGCTGTTCGCGGCGACCCCTGCGTCCGACTTCATCTGCGGCACGCTCCAGCTCGCCTCCGGAATGACCTTGCAGGTGTTCACCACTGGCCGCGGTACGCCTTACGGGCTCGCGGCCGCGCCCGTCATCAAGGTCGCAACCCGCACTGAGCTCGCGCGGCGCTGGAAGGATCTGATCGATTTCGATGCGGGCGGCATTGCCACCGGCGAGAAGACCATCGAGGAAACCGGCTGGGACCTGTTCCGCCTGATCCTTGACGTCGCGAGCGGCCGCACCAAACCGTGGTCGGACCGCTGGGGCATCCACAACGATCTCACGCTGTTCAATCCGGCGCCGGTGACCTGAAGCGCCGGCAACGGCGCCCGCAAGACCAAGAGGACCTCAATGTCCCGCATCACGACCCTGCGCACGATCCGCATCGACGAGCGGCCGAACCTGATCTGGGTCGAGATCGAGACGGATGAAGGGCTGACGGGCCTCGGCGAGAGCTTTCGCGGCGTGCAGGCCGTCGAGGCCGCCGTGCACGAGCTCGCAGCACCGCTGGTGCTCGGCCAGGACTCCCGTCGCATCGAGGCGGTCTCACGCCAGTTGCTGACGCCCTATCTCGGCTTTCACAGTGTCAGCGCCGAGGTGCGCGCGGCCAGTGCCATCGACATCGCGCTATGGGACCTCAAGGGCCAGCGCCACGGCATTCCCGTGCACGAGGCGCTCGGCGGCGCGAGCCGACTGGAGATCCGCGCCTACAACACCTGCGCCGGCTACGCCTACAACACCAAGAGCGCCAGACGCCGCGAGATCGGCACTGATGATGCCGCGCTCGGCCCCTATGACGACCAGATCGCCTTCATGCGCGACGCCGGCGCGCTCGCCGAGAGTCTCGTCAGCGAAGGCTATGGCGCCATGAAGATCTGGCCATTCGATCCCTTTGCCGCCAACGGCGGCCACGCGATCTCGCTCACCGATTTGAAGACCGGGCTGCAGCCGTTCCGAAAAATCCGCGACGCCGTCGGCGATCGCATCGAGATCATGTGCGAGCTGCACAGCCTGTGGGGCGCGCACACTGCCGAACGCATCTGCCGCGCGCTTGAGGACTATGGCGTGTTCTGGGTCGAGGATCCCCTCAACAAGATGGACGACGTTCGGGGCCTCGCCGACTTGAGGCGGCGCGTCAAGACGCCGATCTGCGGCAGCGAGACGCTGGCGGGTGCAGCAAGCTTCCGCAATCTGCTCGCGGCCGACGCCGTCGACGTGGTGATGCTCGACATCGCCTGGTGCGGCGGCTTGAGCGAGGCGCGCAAGATCGCAGCGCTCGCGGAAGCCTACAACAAGCCGCTCGCCCCGCACGACTGCACCGGCCCGGTGGCGCTGATGGCGGGTCTGCATCTGGCGCTGCATGCGCCGACCGCGATCTTCCAGGAGGTCGTGCGCGCGACGCTATCGACCTGGTATCGCGACCTCGTCACGGCGCTGCCCATCGTGAACAACGGCATCGTGTCTGCACCGACCGCGCCCGGTCTCGGACTTGCACTCAATCCGGATCTGCGCCACCGCGCGGATGCGGTGGTGCGAGAGTCCAGGCTCGGCGCATAAGGCGCGATCAGCGTCGCGTTGCGATAGCGCGAACGCGATGAGCGAGCAGCGCTGATCAACGCGCACTGCTCCCATTTTCACAATCACCCATCCGCGCGCCGACATCAATCGGCGCGCACTCCGTTTATATGAATACTAATTCCAAATCTGATGATTGAGGGACTATTGCGTCCCTCCTGCACTTCAAGCCCCAAGCTGCGCTTGTTAGTCGTCCCCGCGTAAATGATGGGGTCGCGAATGACAACGTATCTGAGGACGACGGCGGGATTGATCGGCGGCGCACTGCCGCTGTTGGCGGGCTTGATGGACGCAGCGCCAGCCGAGGCGCAATCATCGTCGCGGGAGCTGCCCGCAGTGGTCGTCGAGCAATCGCGGCCCGCGGCGCGCACGCGTCCGGTGCGCTCCAGGCAGGCCGCTCAAGCAGCAAACCGCCGTCGTCAGGCCCAGCACGCACCATCGGGCGCCGATGCGCCGGCAGCCGGTACCAGCGCCGAAACCGCGACGAGCCACGTCTACGGCTATGTCGCAACCCGCAGCGGCACCGGCACGAAGACCGACACGCCGCTGCGCGAGACGCCGCAATCGATCAGCGTGGTCACCGCCGACCGCGTCACCGACCAGGGCGCGACCAACGTGCAGGAATCGCTGCGCTACGTGCCCGGCGTGTTCGCCGACGCCTACGGCGCAGACTCGCGCGGCGATTATCCGCGCATCCGCGGCCAGGACCCCAACATCTATCTCGACGGCACCCGCGTGGTGAACACCTTCAACTTCAACGAATGGCGGCCGGAGCCCTATACGCTCGAGCGCATCGAAGTGCTGCGCGGCCCCTCCTCGGTGCTCTACGGCGACACCTCGACCGCGGGCCTGTTGAACCTGATCTCGAAGCGCCCGCAGGCCGAGTCCGCCAACGAGATCGGCGTGCAATATGGCAGCTTCAACCGCAAGCAAGTGCAGCTCGACTCCACGGGAAAGCTGACCAAGGACGGCGAGTGGCTCTATCGCTTCGTCGGCGTATTCCGCGACAGCAACACGCAGACCGACTACGTCAAGGACGACCGCATCCTGCTCGCGCCGTCGCTGACCTGGCGGCCGACCAACAACACGAGCTGGACCGTGCTCGGCACCTATCAGAAGGACACCACCGGTTCGACCACCGCCTTCCTGCCGCATGAAGGCACGCTCTATCCCGGCCCCAACGGCTTCATTCCGGTCAGCCGCTTCACCAGCGAACCCGGCTGGGACCGCTACCAGACCGAGACCGGCGCAGTCTCCAGCCTGTTCGAGCACCGCTTCAGCGATGCGCTGACCGTCAGGCAGAACATGCGCTATGCGCATGTCGAGGGCATCTATCACGGCCTGTATCCGGATGTTTACTCCAATCCGGACAATCCGTTCCTCGACGCCGAGCGGCGCACGGTGGCGCGCTACATCTGGGCCCGCGACAGCGTGAAGGACAATTTCACCTCGGACAACAATGCCGAGCTGAAATTCGCAACCGGCGCGCTCCTGCACAAGACGTTGTTCGGCGTCGACTATCGCGGCTACAAGGAGCGCGCTTCGTCCGGCAGCGGCTACGATGCGACGCCGTTCGATCTCTACGCACCGGTCTACACCGGCGTCACGCCACCAACCATGTCGGCGGAGCCGGATCTGCGGCAGAGCCAGCTCGGCCTCTATGCGCAGGACCAGTTGCGGCTCGGCCCCTGGCTTGCCGTGCTCGGCCTGCGCCACGACTACGTCACCAGTGACACGCAGGGCTCTCCGGTCGAGCATTACCAGGCGACCACAGGCCGCGCCGCGCTGATGTACGAGTTGCCGTTCGGCGTCACGCCCTACGTGACCTATGCGCAGTCGTTCAATCCGGTCTTCGGCAGCGGTGTCTGCGCCACGGTCTGCGCACCGCAGCGCGGCGAGATGGTCGAGCTCGGATTCAAGTACAATCCGACACCGGGCAATGCGATCAACGGTGCGATCTTCGACACCACCGAGCGCAATCGGCTCGCCAGCGATCCCGACAATCCGCTGCTCTCGATCCAGACCGGCAAGGTGCGCATCCGCGGTGCCGAGCTCGAGGTGCTGACGCGCGTCACGCCGGAGCTCGACCTGATCGGTGCCTACACCTATCTCGATGCGCGCGTGGAGAGCGGCGACAATGCCGGCAAGCATGTCGAGACCGTGCCGGGCCAACAGGCCTCGCTATGGGCGAAGTATCGCCTCACTTTGCTCGGCCTGCCCGGCGTCACGCTCGGCGGCGGCGTACGCTATATCGGCACGTCCTGGGACGGCACCGACACCATCCGCACGCCCGACTACACCCTGTTCGACGCGATGGTTCGTTACGAGACCGGCCCGTGGCGGCTCCAGGTCAATGCCAGCAATCTGTTCGACAAGCGTCACGTCACCACGTGCCTGGCACGCGGCGACTGCTTCCTCGGCATCGGTCGCACCGTGCTCGGCAGTGTGACGTACAGATTCTAGGAGCGACCTCTACGTCATGCTACCCGGCATGAAGCAGCGCACGCGCGGGTGGCCGTCGATATAGTGCTTCCACACCATGGTGCGGCCGATCTTGTTCGGCTCGTTGATGACGGCGCCGTCGGGCACGACGATCCACTCCTCGTCGAGATGCACGCGGTAGTGTCCCTGATCGGACTCCCAGTCGACATCGGCGACGACATAGCCGTCGGCGTCCGAGCAGCACTGCCCATATTCGCTGCGCAGGCTCTCGAACCAGGGTTTCAATGGCGAGTTGGCGTAGCGCCCGTCGTCGCGCGCCAGCGCTGATGTCGCCAGCAGCGTCATCAGCCCCAGCAGCGTCGCTGTGCATGGTCTTGCAAGTCTCATATCGTCTTCCCGCGGGTCGCAATGGGCGCCGCGAGGGACAACAGACGCTGCCACCCGCCGCCCGCGCGATGCACGGCAGGCGTGGAGAACAGCGAGTCGCTCCCCAGCAGCTTTTGACGATAGCTATGCAAATCCAGCGCCAGCGCGCATTCCGGGGAACTACTGGCGCAGGCAGGTCGCGCACACGTCTTTCGACGGATGTGGCTGCAAACCAGTGTCACGTTTCCGGTCGCGAAAAGCCGCGCTGGATTTCCTGCTTTCTCGGGGAATGACCGCGGTGCGTCAGACCTAGGGCGGCGAAGGCGAAGCGCCCCTACTTCTTCGCCGCCGGCGCCATCATCGCGCCGCCCTTTTTGGCCGCGGGTGCGGGCGGCAGCTTGGTCGCGGCAGCCTGCGCGGGCAGATATTTGGCGATGATGGCGGGATCGACCTCGGCGATGCTGGCGTCCGGCAGACGCTGCCAGGTCTCATCCTTGCCGAACAGGGAGATGCCGAGGAAGCCGCGCATAGTCAGGACTTGCCCGTCCGGGCTCACCGTCATCTTGGCTTTCCAGATATTACCGTCGCGCGGATTGACCACATTGCCGCCTTCATACTTCAACCCCTCACGCTTCATGTCGCGGATGAAGGAGAGCCCGAGCACCGGCTGGTTCTTGCGATCGTCCGCGCATTTCGTGCAGGCCTCGTTCGGATCGTCGCCGTCGCGCGGAAAGGTTTTTGCGATGACACCCTCGAAGATGCCGTTGTGGTCGATGAAGAGGAACCATCCCACCGGCTTGCCGTCTTCGACCTTCTGCCAGAGACCTGCGGCGGTTGGCTGGGCCGTGCCCGCAGCCGGGACTTGCGCCGCAGCCGGGCTCACCGCATTGAGCAACAGCGCGAGCGCGAGGAACGCGAGCAGCCGAAAACCGGGAAAGAGATTCCGCATTATGATCACCTTGCTAAGCCACGACCGGAATGGCCGCAGACTACGGCGATTTCGCGAACGATTCCAGCGCCAGAAACATGGGGCGCGGCCTTCCCGCTCCCGCCGCGGTCAGTTGACACCGAGCTTTTTTTGCAGGCTGGAGGACGAAGTCGTGTACTGGAACACGAGCCGCTTCTCGGGATAGACGTAGCGGTGGGCTTTTTGCGACATCAGCGCGCCCTCGTGGAAGCCGCACAGGATCAGCTTGATCTTGCCGGGATAGGTGTTGATGTCGCCGATCGCGAAGATGCCGGGCACGTTGGTCTCGAACGCGGACGTCTCGACCGGCACCAGATTATTCTCGAGCGCAATGCCCCAATTCGCGACCGGACCGAGCTTCATGGTCAGTCCGAAGAACGGCAGCATGGTGTCGCAGGCGACCTCGGTGATGACGTTGTCGTTGCCCTTGACGGTCGCGCCGGTGAGCTTGCCCTCAGTGCCGGAGAGCGCCGTGACCTGGCCGAGCCGGAGATCCATCTTGCCGGCCGCCACGAGCGCGCGCATCTGCTCGACGCTGTGGGGGGCCGCGCGAAAATCGTCACGCCGATGCAAGAGCGTGATGCGCTTGGCGAGCGGATGCAGATTGAGCGTCCAGTCGAGCGCGGAATCACCGCCGCCGACGACCAGCACGTGCTTGTCGCGGAAATTTTCCATCTTGCGCACGGCGTAGTGCACCGAACTGCCTTCATAGGCCTCGATGCCCGGCACCGGCGGGCGCTTGGGCTGGAACGAGCCGCCGCCGGCCGCGATCACCACGACCTTGCACTCGAACACCTTGCCGGCGTCGGTGGTGCAGCGAAACAGGGGATCGCCGATCTTCTCGAGCGTCTCCACCATCTCGCCGAGATGGAAGGTCGGATGGAACGGCTTGATCTGCTCCATCAGCGCCTCGGTGAGGCCCTGGCCTGAGACCTGCGGAATGCCGGGAATGTCGTAGATCGGTTTTTCCGGATAGAGCTCGGCGCACTGGCCACCGACCTTGTCGAGGATGTCGATGAAATGCGTCTTCATGTCGAGAAGGCCAAGCTCGAAGGCGGCGAACAGACCGCAGGGGCCGGCGCCAATAATCAGCACATCGGTTTTGATCACGTCGCTCATGTCGTCTCTTTATCGGTCGTTATCGGTTGGACGGCGCCCGGCGGGCAGAGGTGACCCTGCCTGTCTAGCCAACGGGAATGGATCAGGGAAGGCATAAAAGCGGGAGCGCCCCGCAGCCGCGCCCACTTGCCGGGTCAAAATAACTGGGCTGTAACGAGGATGGATATGACGGAGATCAACCGGTGAACGCACCAAGCCGCCTCGATACGACGCCGCGCCTGGAGGACTTTCCCTTTCGCCTCAGCGACAATGTCCGCTTCGGCGATCTCGACCCCAACCAGCACGTCAACAACGCGGTCTACGCCACCTATTTCGAGACCGGCCGCGTTACGCTGATGAAGAGCCCGGAGTACGGGCTGACGCCGCCGGGGCTCGCCTGGATCATGGTGCGGCTCGACATGCATTTCCGCGCCGAGCTGCGCTGGCCGGGCACGATCGAGCTCGGCCTCGGTGTCGTGAAACTGGGGCGGACTTCGGTGACCTTCGAGCAGGTGGTGTTTTCGGAAGGCAAGTGCATCGCGTCGGCGACGTCCGTCGGCGTCATGCTCGACGAGGTGACGCGGCGGCCTGCGCCGCTCACCGCAGAGGTGATCGAGAAATTGAGACCCTGGCACAAGCGCGGCATCGCGGTCGCGCCGCCAGCCGCATAATGCATGATCCGGAAAAGTGTGTAGCGATTTTCCGGAAAGATCATGCACTCTTAAAGAGGCGTGCTTAGGCTTGGCGTTCCGGCGTCGCCACCACGAGCCCGTCGAGCTCGTCGCTCACCTTGATCTGGCAGGACAGGCGCGAGTTCGGACGCACGTCGAAGCCGAAGTCGAGCATGTCCTCTTCCATCGGCGTCGGGCTGCCGACCTTCTCGCGCCAGGCTTCGTCGACATAGACATGGCAGGTCGCGCAGGCGCAGGCGCCGCCGCATTCGGCTTCGATGCCGGGAATGCTGTTGCGAATGGCGGCTTCCATCACGGTGGCGCCGTTCTCGACGTCCACCGTACGGGTTTCGCCCTTGTGATCGACAAAGTGAATTTTGGCCATGTGTGCTCGTGCTGCCGCGATCTTGGGGAAAAAGGAGGGTCCGAGCTGTCCTATAACGGGTCGATCAGGCCGGCGCCATAGGGTTTTGATGCGAAGTGGATACCGGTTCGCGGGAAGAAAACGCGTCAAAACAAAAGACTAGTGCGCAGGCCGCCCGCACCGGTGGGGGCAGCCTAATGCTTCAGGATCGCGGCAATTGCAGCACGGACCTCGGCGACCGCCTCTTTCAGCGCGGCGAAGGCATGGGGCCGGTCGTGGCCGGTCCGGATCGCGGTCTCCAGGCTGGCGGCGGCGTCTGCCACCGCAAAGGCGCCGATCCCGCGCGCCGAGCCCTTCAGCTTGTGCGCGAGTGCACCGGTCTCGGTCGGCAGCGCCGCCATCGTCGCGAGCAGACGCACCGCCTGCTCGGCGAACATCGCGAGCACTTCCTGTTCCAGCTCGGCATCGCCGAGCGTCATGCGCGAGAGGTGGTCGAAATCGAGCGGGCTGTCGATGGGCGCAAGCGGGGGCGAAGGCATCCAGTCCATCCGTTGCAGTTCAGGCGTCATGGCGCGGGCCCCGGCATCGCGGATGTTCCGCCGGTCCGGCGGTGAGCTTTCGTCTCACCCAAGCATGGAAATGGTTAACGAATTGTTCCGGCCATTTTGCGTAATTCTGCCGGTTTATTGACGAAAAGTTGCCGCAATCGGCCAAGTTCGGTGGAGAATTTCATTGAGGGCTAAGGCGTTACGGCGCGTTCCTGTTAACGATGATTAAGATTGTATTAATCGCAGCCATTTCATTCGCGACGCTCTGCCAATAGGATGTTGCAGAAATTGGCGGACAAGCCGTCCGGGTGGGGACGGCTCGGAGACCCGCGCAAGCGGCATGATCCGGACTGTGGGCTTGCGTAGCGCGCGGGGCTCGCGGGGGGACGCGTACAAGTAACGAGGGCTCGGACTGAACATGGCAAACACTCCGAAAAAGGTCAAAGACCCCACAGAAGTTGCGCTTTCTGCGATCCAGGAAGCCCTGAACATCAGCGACACGGCCGCGGATACCAGCCGCAGCGCCTCGGCGCGGAACGAAACAGCGCCGCCAATGCCCCCCGTGTTCGACGAGCCGGTGTTCGAGCCGCGCCCCGCCGCCAACGAACGCAACGTGTTCGATCAGATCGAGGAACCGCGCTCGTCGCGCCGCGCCGCCAATGACGACCGCGAAACCATCGGCCAGCTCCTCCAGTCGTTGCAGACGGGCCGCCCTGCCCGCAGCATCTACACGGGCGCAACAATCTTCACCGTGATCTGGCTGGCCGCCTGCGCCGCGCTGACGGTCGGCTTCCTGCCCTCGATTCGGGCCGCTATGGGCGAGAGCGGCGGCGTGCTGGCGATCGCCGGCCTCGCCACGATGTTCTTCGCGCCGATCATGCTGTTCTACTTCCTGGCGAGCCTCGTCTGGCGCGGCCAGCAAATGAGCTCGGTCGCGCAGGCGATGGCCCAGGTCGCGATCCGCTTCTCCGAGCCGGAAGGCTCGGCCTCCGATTCCATGGTCACCGTTGGTCAGGCGATTCGCCGCGAGGTCGCGGCGATGGGCGACGGCATCGAGCGCGCGATTGCGCGCGCCGGCGAGCTCGAGACGCTGGTCGCCAACGAGGTTGCGGCGCTCGAACGCGCCTATTCCGACAACGAAGTGCGCATCCGCGCCCTGCTCCAGGACATCGCGCATCAGCGCGACAATCTGGTCGGCCAGGCCGAGCAGGTCCGCAGCGCCATTTCCGGCGTGCAGATCGATTTGCGCCACGACATCGCGCTGATCTCGGATGCGATCGCCTCGCGCGTCGACGAGGTCGCCAAGTCCATCACCGGCGCGCTGGAAGAGCGCGGCGCCCACATCACGGGCGCACTGAGCAATGCCGGCGACAACATGATCCTGGCGCTCGGCGAGCGCGGAGGCGACCTGCTCGACCGCCTCGAGGAGGCCAGCGCCGAGACCACACGCGCGGTGCTCGATGCCAGCGAGCGGCTGACCACCAGTCTCAACTTCAAGACCGGCCACGTCCACGACGAGTTCGTCGACCTGGCCGACCGCGTCCACGAGATGCTGAACGAGCGTATCGACCGCATCACCGGCGAGTTCGAGCAGCGCTCCGCCGCGATCGTCGACGGCATCTCCGAGCGTACCGAGCAGGTGCACGATAGCCTGAAGAATTCGTCCGACTCGCTGCTGCTCGAGCTCGAGCTGCGCTCCAACGACCTCTCCGCCAAGATCGACGACGCCGGCAACCGGCTCGCCGGCCACATCATGACCTCCGGCGACAAAGCGAGCGAGGCGCTCGACGCCACCGTCAACACGCTGGTCGCCAAGGTCGTCAGCCAGACCGAGACCGCGCACGACTCGCTCTCGCTCCAGATGAGCGCGTTCGACGAGCTGGTGAAGAACCAGGGTTCTGAGCTGGTCGAGAAGTTCGCCCGCGATTCCGGCACGCTGGGTGCGCTGATCACGCGCCACATCTCCGAGTTCGACCGCACCGTGAAGACCTTCGGCGGTGAGATCGTCGAGCGCATGGGCCAGCGCACGCACGACATCCACGAGACGCTGAAGACCTATGTCGACAATTTCGACACCCGCTTCACCTCCAACGGCGGCGCGATCACGGCTGTGCTCGACCAACGCCTGGTCCAGTTCGAGACCACGATCGGCGAACGTGTCACCAACCTCGACTCCTCGCTGAACGGCAAGATCTCCAGCCTCGACGGTACGATCGAAGGCCACATCAAGACCTTCGACGAGCAGCTCGGCGGCCGCGTCACCGCGCTCGAACAGTCGTTCGATACCCGCGCGAAGTCCGTCACCGAGACCATCGACGGGCGCCTCAACACGCTCGCCACGTCGCTGACCGACGGTGCCACGCAGGCGATCCAGTCGATCGATACACGGTTGACGCACCTCACGACGACGCTCACTGGCGGCGCGTCCGAGGCGCTCGAGTCCATTGACTCTCGCCTCACCCACCTCACGTCGACGCTCACTGACGGCGCCTCGCAGACGATCCAGACGATCGACACGCGGCTGACCCACCTCACGACGACGCTAACGGGCGGCGCATCGCAGGCACTTGAGTCCATCGACTCCCGCCTTACCTACCTGAACACCGCGCTGACCAACGGCGCCTCGCAGGCCGTGCAGTCGATCGACACGCGCCTCACCCTCCTGACGGCGACGCTCACGGACGGTACCGCGCAGGCGATCGAGGCTGTCGACCGCCGCATCACCGGCGTCACCGAAGTCATCGACGGCCGCAGCATGCATTTGACCGACACGGTCACGGCGCGCTTCCAGGATATCCACCACGCCATCGAGACCAAGGTCGGTTCCGTCGCCAGCGACATCGATGTGCGCGTGGCCCAGTTCGAGGACCTGCTCGGCTCGCGGGTCGAGGCCGTCGCCGGCCGCATCGAGAGCAGCGGACGCCAGGCCAGCGAGGATATGATGTCCCGCGCCGAGATGATCTCGACCGCGATCCGCTCGCATGTCGAGGACGCCGAGCGCTCGCTCACCAACCTCGTCGTCAACACCAGCGAGACGATCCAGACCGGTGCGCGCACCGCCCAGCAGTCGCTGATGACGGTCTCCTCCGACGTCAACGCCCAGCTCAAGATGACCTCCGCAGAGGTCGAGCGCGCGCTGACCGCGGTCGGCACCGGTGCTGCGAACTCGATCCTGACCAGCGCCCGCGAGGCGCAGTCGACCCTGGTCTCGGCCTCGGGCGATGCGTCCAACCAGATCAAGGGGCTCGCGGCCGACGTCGAACGCACGCTGTCGGCGGCAGGCTCGGCCACCGCGGCATCGATCCTGGCCGGCGCCCGCGAGGTGCAGACCACGCTCGTCACCGCCTCCTCGGACGCCGCCAACCACGTCAAGACGCTCACCGCCGACGTACAGCGCTCGCTGTCGCTCGCCGGCTCCACCACGGCCGAGGCGATCACCGCCGGCGCCCGCGATGCGCAGGGTACGCTGATCGCGGCCTCGAGCGAGACCGCCAACCAGATCAAGGCGCTTTCGTCCGACGTGCAGCGCTCGCTCTCGATGGCGGGCACCGCGACGGCCGAGACCATCACGACCGGCGCTCGCGAGGCCCAGAACACCCTGGTCACGGCATCCTCGGATGCGGCGAGCCAGGTCAAGTCGCTCGCGGCGGAAGTTCACCGCTCGCTCTCGCAGGTCGGCCAGTCGACCGCCGAGACGATCACGACCAGCGCCCGCGACGCCCAGAGCACCCTGCTTGCGGTCTCTGCCGAACAGACCGGCCAGGTCCGTTCGCTGGCGGCCGAGATGCAGCGCGCGCTGGCGACCGCCGGCGGCGCCACCATCGAGGCGCTCACCAGCGGCGTGCGCGAAGCCCAGGGCACGCTGATCTCCGCCTCGACGGACGCTGCGAGCCAGATCAAGTCGCTGACCACGGACATCGAGCGCACGCTGACCTCGGTCGGCGCCGACACCGCCTCGACGATCCTCAACAGCGCGCGTGAGGCGCAGACGTCGCTGACCTCGACGTCGGCCGACGCCGCAAGCCAGATCCGCACGATCTCGACCGAGATCGAGCGCACGCTCAGCACCGCCACGACCAACGCGACCAACGACATCCAGACCAGCGCACTCAACGCCCAGAATGCGCTGATCAATGCCTCCAACGAGGCGAGCTCGCGGGTCAAGTCGAGCTCGGCCGACGTCGAGCGCTCGGTGCTCTCCGCCTCGAGCAGCTTCGGGCAGGCCATGACCGGCAAGACCGACGAGATCGTCACCTATGTGCAGCAGCAGGCCGACCGTCTCGCGAACATGATCGACGCCAAGCGCGGCTCGCTCGTGGACGCGATCGGCTCGAAGACCAGCCAGCTCACGCTCGACATCGACCGCGTCACCTCCGACGCGCTGAAGTCGATCGAAACGCGCGGCCATGCGTTCTCGCAAACCATGATGGGCAACGGCTCCGAAGTGGCCCGCACCATCAACTCGGCGAGCGAAATGGCGACCGGTGCGGTCAACAAGTCGCTCAAGGACCTCGAGCAGTCCTCGCGCGCGGCGATCGATCAGTCGCGCCAGGTCTCGATTGCGGCCGTCACCGAGATGCAGGAGACCAGCAAGATCCTGCGCACCGACACGGTGGCCCTATTCGAGCGACTGCGCGAAGGCAACATCCTCCTCCAGGAGGTGCTGACCGGTGCGCACGACAACCTCAACTCGCTGGAGCGGGCGCTGGTGACGCGCGTCGCCGACTTCGTCTCGGCGATGAACGACGTCACCTCGCGCAACGGGGCTGCGACGCAGAACCTGGAAGACCAGCTCAACGTCTTCAATACGAAGACCACGCGGGCGCTGTTGGATCTCGGCGAACTGTCGACCCAGTTCGACGCGCACGGCAAGGCGCTTGTCGATGCCGCCCAGGTCGTGGAGCAGAGCAACAAGAACACCACCGCTTCGCTGGCCGAACGCAAGCAGGCGCTGGAATCGCTCGTCACCACCATCGACCTGCGCACGACCGATCTCGACCAGCGCCTGTCGCGCTTCACCGGCCTGCTCGATGAATCGCTGGCCGCCGCCGAAGAGCGTGCCCGCGACATCGCCCGCGTCGTCGCAGAGACCGCCGGCGCAGGCTCGGCCGCGATCACCCGCCAGTTCGAGGCGGTGCGGTCGGCGTCCGAAGAGGAGCATCGCCAGACCATCGACTCCATGCACGACATCTACCGCCAGACCACCGATGAGGCGGATGCGATGTTCAAGCAGTCGGCCGAGAAGTTCGGCAACCTGGTCTCCAGCATGAAGCAGATGGCGTTCGAGATGCACAACGAGCTCGAAGCCACCCGCAACGAGCTGCGCCGCGGCGTGCTCGAGATGCCGCAGGAGGCCGCCGAGAGCACTGCGCAGATGCGCAAGGTGATCGTCGACCAGATCGAGGCGCTCGCCGAGCTCAACCGCATCGTGGCCCAGCATGGCCGCGGCCTCGACGTCACCACGACGGGCCGCGCCACCGTGCAGCGCCAGGAAGAGCCTGCGCTGGCAGCCGTCGGCGGCCGCGGGACCGAAACGCGCATGCGCGACACCGGCAGCGCCTCCACGCTGCCGCCGCCGGACCTCGGCATGCCGGCTTCGCGCCGCACCGAAGCGCCGCCGGTCGCGCCGGCCGGCAACGACCAGGGCCGCGACGGCTGGCTGTCCGACCTGTTGAACCGCACGGACGCCAACCAGGGTGCTCCGACCGGACGTGAGGCCCCGCGTGGCCGCGCTGCACCCGCTCCGCAGCCGCAGGCCCCTCAGGGTGCCAATCCGCTGGAGTCGCTGTCGCTCGACATCGGCCGGCTGATGGACCGCAACCTTGCGTCCGAGATGTGGGATCGCTACCAGCGCGGCGAGAACAAGGCCTTCACCAAGCGCCTCTACACGCCCGCCGGCCAGAAGGCTTTTGACGAAGTCGCCCGCAAATATCGCTCCGACCGCAACTTCAAGGGCACGGTCGATCGCTACGTCGCCGAGTTCGAACGCCTGCTCGACGAAGTCGCCCGCGACGGCCGCGGCCCGCAGGAGCTGCGCAACCACCTGACCTCGGAGACGGGTTTGGTCTACACCCTGCTCGCGCATGCGGCGGGACGGCTGGGGTAAGCGGCTCGTAGCGACAACGAATAGCGAATGAGAAAACGGAGGCCTCACGGCCTCCGTTTTTTGTTTGGGGCTGCTCATTGCGCGGAACGATCGTAGCCCGCATGGAGCGCAGCGGAATGCGGGGACGGTCCCGGATTGCGCTTCGCTCCATCCGGGCTACGAGGCCGGCGCGCAATCCCGCCGCTCCGTCATTGCGAGGAGCCCTTGCGACGAAGCAATCCAGGCTGCCTCCTCGGAGACAGTCTGGATTGCTTCGCTTCGCTCGAAATGACGGAGGAGAGAGGCGCTACTGCCGCTTACGCTCGGGCGCCGGTACCGGCGGCGAAGCGGCGGCGGACTCAATGCAAAGGGAGGCGTCATTGCCTCCGTTTCTGTTTTAGCGAATGAGTATCTACGTGAAGGCGCCCGGACCACTCCAATCGAATATCAGTGGTCGCAGTTCTTCAAGGACAGCTTCAAGCGTCGACAGGGTCGCTCGACGCTCTTCTCGCTGTCCCCATTTGGTCAGGCTAGAGGGATCAAGCGCAGCACTTCGCCTTGTGCATTCGGGAGTTCAAGCCACATTTGAGCCCGCGCATCGCCAAGTCGGTCGAACACCCAGACCGAGCGCACATGGTATTCGCGGTCGAGCTTAGCCACCTTTATGGCGTGCTTGCTCGCCCACGGCGCTAGGACCGAGTCGATAACGTCGTATGGATCGCTTTGAAACACGAACGGATCGCCACCGGACATTGTTTGGTCCTTATGTCACTCCGGCTTCCGCGATCGGTAAACGGTCCACATCGAGCCGTTACTGTCGCTTGCGCTCGTTCGCGGGCGCGGGCTTGGGCGCCTCGGCCGGCGGCGGCGGCGGAGCGGCCGCTGGCGCGTTGTTGCTAGCGCCGAACAATACGCGCGTGGGGTTCCGGTCGAAATTGTTCACGGCGCGGCTGATGTCACCCAGCGTGCGGCGGCCGTCGGTCATCAGCGCACCGGAGCGCTTGTCGAAATCGTCGGCGAGTTCGCGGATCGATTTCACCGCCTGGAACAGCTCGCCGCCGTCCTTGCCGCCGGCGAGCGTGTTGAGGCCGAGCATGAGGTTGTCGGCCTTGAGCATCACGCCGTCGACCTTGGCCATCACGCCATCGATCTTCTCGGCGTTGCGCGCCAGCGAATTGGTGAAGGTCTCGAGGTTCTTCAGCGAGTTCTTCACCGACTCCTGATTGTCGGCGACGATCTTGTTGATGTTCTGGAGCGTGCCGCGGATCGCCTCGGTGACGTCCTGGAGCTTGTTGGGATCGGCCGTCAGCGTCGGGATGCCGTCCTCGTCGAGCGGCGGCGGCGGAGCCGCCTCCTCGCCGCCCTTGAGCGAGATCGCGGCGACGCCGGTCAGGCCCTGGAATTCGAGGCCGACCATAGTGTCTTTGCGGAGCGGCGTGTTGTTCTCGATCATGGCGAGTGCGACAACCCGCCGCGGGTTGTCCAGCTTCACCGAGACCACCTCACCCACCCGAATACCGTTGAAATTGACGCTGCCGCCATTGCGCAGGCCCGCCGCCGGACCCTCGAACACGACGCGGAAAGGGCTGCGCTGCTTGACGGAGTGCAGCGACTGGAACCACAGCACGAAGCCGATCGCCGCGGCGATCACCGCCAGCGTGAACGACCCGATCAAGACGTAATTTGCCCGCGTTTCCATCAGCTACTCCGGCACCTCAGCCCATCACCGCGCGAGCGCGCTTGCCATGGAAATATTGCCTCAGCCAGGGATGCTGCGAGGCCTGCATGTCGGCGATCGACCCTGCCGCAATGATCTTACCGTTCCCTAAAACGGCGATGCGGTCGCAAGCTGTGTAAAGGCTGTCGAGGTCGTGCGTTACCATGAAAACGGTCAGGCCCAAAGTTCGCTGGAGGGTCCTGACCAGTTCGTCGAAATCGCCGGCACCGATCGGATCGAGGCCGGAGGTCGGTTCATCAAGGAAGACGAGGTCCGGATCGAGCGACAGCGCACGTGCGAGCGCGACGCGCTTGATCATGCCGCCGGACAGCTCCGAGGGAAAGCGCTCGGCCACTTCGGGCTTGAGGCCGACCATGGTGAGCTTGGCGATGGTGATCTCATCCATCAGCCGCTGCGAGACGCGTAAGTATTCGCGCATTGGAAACTGGATGTTCTGCCGCACCGTCAGCGAGGAGAACAGTGCGCCCTGCTGGAACAGCACGCCCCAGCGCCGCTCGACGTTGCGACGCTGCGCCGTATTGGAGGCATCGAGATCGACGCCGAACACCTTGATGCTTCCGGCAACCTTCGGCACGAGTCCGATGATGGTGCGGGTCAGAACCGACTTGCCCGCGCCGGAGGGACCAACGAAACCAAGAATCTCACCGCGCTTGACGTCGAGATTGAGGCCATCGAGCACGCGCGTCGCGCCGAACTGCACGGTGATGTCGCGGACGCGGATGATGGGATTTTGGATCGCGTTTTGGATCTCGTTTTGGATTTCTTGCGCCATCGTCACATCCCGATCGAGGCGAAGAAGATGGCGAACACACCGTCCATCACGATGACGAAGAAGATGCCCTTCACCACCGAGGCGGTGGTGTGCTGTCCGAGCGATTCCGCACTGCCCTGCACCGCGAGCCCTTCGACGCAGGCGACAATGCCGATCACCGCGGCCATCACCGGTGCCTTGACGATGCCGACGATGAAATGGTCGATCGAGATGGCGTCGCGCAGACGCAAGAGAAACGCTTCAGGATCGACGCCGCCATAGAGCCAGGCGACGAGGCCACCGCCATAAAGCGCGGCCATGGCGCCGAGGAAGGCCAGGATCGGCAGCGCCAGCACCAAGGCCAGCATGCGCGGCAGCACCAGCACCTCGATCGGGTCAAAGCCCATGGTGCGGAGCGCATCGATCTCCTCGCGCATCTTCATCGAGCCGAGCTCGGCGGTGTAAGCGCTGCCCGAGCGGCCCGCGACCATGATCGCGACCAAGAGGACACCGATCTCGCGCAGCACCAGCACGCCGAGCATGTCGACGACGAAGATGTCGGCGCCGAACCTGCGGAAATGGAAGATGCCTTGTTGCGCGATGATGCAGCCGATCAGGAAGGTGATCAGCACCACGATCGGCACCGCGCGCCAGCAGACCTGCTCGAGATGATGCACGGTCGAGGTCAGGCGGAACGAGCGCGGGTGGATCAGGGTGCGCGCGGCCGCCGCGAGCACCGCGCCGAGCATGTCGATGAGGCCCGCGACCGTGCCGGCGACACCGGCAACAGTGCGGCCGATCTGCTCCAGCATGCCGGTGATGGTAATCGTGGTGGTGTCAACCACGGGGGTCGCGCTGACCCGCCGCACCTCGTCGACGAGGCTCGAATAATTGGCGGAAAGACCGGCGATCTGCGCCTCGACGGCGCCTTTGGTGAGGCTGCGGCGCAGCCGCTCGATCAGCCAGGCCCCGAACGTGTCGAGCTTGGCGACCTCGGAAACGTCGATGAAGACGTTCTGCGGGCCGCCGGCAAGCTTTTCCGCGTCGGCGACCATCCGCTCCAGGACCGGCGCGAAGCTCGCGGTCCAGGTTCCGGTGGCGCAGAGGGCCAGCGCATTGCCTTTCGCAATCCGTTCCAGCTTCGGATCGCCGCTCAAGGTGTCCGCTCCCGTGCCGGGGCGGAGGAAATCAGATAGTTGCGCACGCGCCCTTACCCAGAGAAGGTATCCCCAACTGGTTAATGTTAGTTGCTAGAGGTAACTAGCAGGTTCAGATTTCGCCAGAGTTCAAAATGACTTCCAGCAAAGTTCCGGCCTTGGCCGCGCGAATTGAGCGCTTTCCTATCGCCGGCAGTTTTACGATCAGCCGGGGCGCCAAGACCGAAGCCGTGACGGTGGTGGCCGAAGTGAGCCAAAACGGCCTGACCGGCCGCGGCGAATGCGTGCCCTATCCCCGCTATGGCGAGACCCCCAAGGCGACCCTTGCCGCCATCCAGGCCATGCAGGACGCCGTGGCAAACGGCCTCACCCGACAGGCCCTGCAAGCCGTCATGCCGCCAGGTGCTGCCCGCAACGCGCTGGATTGCGCCCTGATCGACCTGGAGGCCAAGGCGGCGGGCTTGCGGGCCTGGAACCTGTTGGACCGCCCGGTGCCGGGCGAGCGCACCACGGCCTACACCATCTCGCTGGGCACGCCCGAGGCCATGGCGGCGGCGACCGCCAGGGCGTCGCACCGGCCACTGCTCAAGATCAAGCTCGGCGGCGACGGCGACGGGCTGCGGATCGCGGCGGTGCGCAAGGCCGCCCCCGAATCCGAGCTGATCGTCGATGCCAACGAGGCCTGGACCGAAGCCAATCTGGAGCACAATCTCGCCGCCTGCGAGGCCGCCGGGGTCACCCTGGTCGAGCAGCCGCTGCCGGCCGGCAAGGACGATGCGCTGGCGCGGATCAAACGGCCGCTCGCGGTCTGCGCCGACGAGAGCGTGCACGACCGCAATTCGCTTGCGCCGTTGCGCGAGCGCTACGACGCCGTGAACATCAAGCTCGACAAGACCGGCGGCCTGACCGAGGCGCTGGCCATGGCCGATGCCGCGCAGGCGCTCGGCTTCGAGATCATGATCGGCTGCATGGTCGCAACCTCGCTGTCGATGGCGCCGGCGATGCTGGTGACGCCGCAGGCGCGCTTCGTCGATCTCGACGGCCCTCTGCTACTGGCGCGCGATCGCGATCACGGGCTGCGCTACGACGACAGCCTGGTCTATCCGCCGGACTCGTCGCTCTGGGGCTGAGTCTTCAGCCGGTGCCGCGCCGACCAGATCAGCAGCGCGCCGGCACCGGCCATCGCAGCCATGACGTAGTACACGCCCTCGCCGATGTGCGCGTAGATCACGCCTGACACGATCGAGGTCGTCGCGCCCAACAGCCCGCTGCACGCCGCATAGTAGCCTTGTCCGCGCGCGATTTGATGCGAGGGCACGCGCTGCACCAGCAGGGTCATGGTGCCGACGATGGTCACGCCGAAGGTGAGGCCGTGTCCCAACTGCACGACCGCGAGCAGCGCGAGTGGTGGATCGTGCGCCGTGATCAGCCAGCGCAGGACGGCGCTCGCACCACCGATCGCCACGAGCGACGACGGATGCAGCGAGAAGCGCGGCGACAGTGCGAAGACGATGATCTCGGCGATCACACCCAGCGTCCAGAGTCCGGCGATCGTGAGCCCACCAAGACCACGGGCCTGCCAACTGATCGCCGAAAACGAGTAGTAGGCGGCATGGCTGCCCTGGATCAGGGCGGCCGAAACGATCACCAACCAGAAGCCGGCATCGCGCAACAGCGCCTTGCCGGCGTGCCTATCCGCAATCTTTCGCCTGACATCGTCGAGCGGCTGGAGCAACAGGCCGGCGACGGCAGCAACAACAGCCCATGCGACGATGACCCAGATCAGCTCACGCGTCGCGATGCTGTCGACGAGATAGCCACAGGCGAGCGAGCCGGCGGCGAAGGCTGCCGATCCCCACAGCCGGACCGGCCCGTAGTCGAAGCCGTAGCGAACGACGCCGCGCAACGCATACGCATCCGTCAGCGGCACGACCGGCGTCCACATGATGCAGGTAGCCGCATAGATCAGGAGCAGCGCCAGCGACTGGTGCATCACACCGACCAACGCAAATCCCACTGCCGTCGCAAACACCGAAACCATCATCCCGGCGCGAATCGCATGGCGCTTTTCGGCAAAGGCGGTGGCGTAAGGCAGCGTGGTGAAGCGCGTGATCCCCGGCACTGCGTTGATGATGCCGATCCAGGCCGCATCGACGCCGATCGCCTTCAGCCAGACCGGAAAGAACGGCAGATGGGTGCCCGACACCGCGAACACCGCCGAATAGAACAGCGCCAGACGCACGGCGAATCGCTGCTTCTCGGAAGCTGCAGTGGGGATTTGTGATTCGGGTGCCATCAAACCAATTGCGATTCGGTCGATATCGTGGTGATCGTTACAGTAACGCGCAGTGATTTGCGCGACGAGATTGACATGGCCTCTGAAGCATTCGCCCTCTCGCCTATGTCTGCCCGCGCGGCCGAGCCGAACGAGCAGGATTACGACGCGATCCGCGAAGCCTTCATGGAGACCGCGCGCGGCCGCTGGTTCCTCGGCGAATTTGCCAAGCGCAACCGCAACGCCGACACCAGCATGGTGCTCGATGCGGTCGCGAAAATCGAGGAAACCCTTGCGGCGCAGCACCAACCCGTCGTCGAGGACCGCCTGCCCGAAGCGCTGGTCGAGATCCGCCGCGCGATCCGGGAGGCCGAGACGATCGCGATCGCAGCCTTCGACCCCGCAGCGATCGAGGCGAGCCTCGCAGCGATCCCGCGCGGGGTGCGTATCATCAAGGAGATCTCCTGGCGCTGGCGCGAGATCGGCGCCGACGGGCGAATCTGTGACCTCATTGATTCGCAGCTCGCCTCCATCGAGGCGGCCTGCGCCCAGGTTTCAATCATCGACCCGCGCGCCGACCTCAAGGTCGCCTTCGATCTCTTGAGAGACCGGGTCGAGCAGACTGACCCGGACACCTCGGCGGTGCAGCCTTCGCCGGCTCCGGTGCAGGAACCACCGCCCCCGGTCGCAGAAGTGCCGCCTGTCGAAGCGGCTGTGGCGACCGCGAGCGAACCACCTGTGGCTTTTACGGAGGAGCCGCAGGACGCGGCCATTGGTCCTGAGCTCGAAACAGTCGTGGAAACGACCGGCGCTGCTGACGCGATGTCCGTCGCGGAGGACGCACTTGACGTCGCCGTCGAGCCGGAGATCGCCGAGAGCCAAGTCGAGGTCGAAGTCACGGTTGAAGAGAGCTTCGCTGCCGTTGAGGAAAGCCTCGCCGAGCCTGCCGCTGTCGCGGAGATCACGGACGAGTTTTCGCTCGATGCCGCCGCGGAAGCCGAGGACGACGCCGTGCTCGCGCGGATCGCGATGGAGATGGCGGCGCCCGATCCGGACTTCGACGAGATTGTCGAGCCGATGGAGATGGCCGCGGACATCCCTGAGCCGATCGTCGCAGAAGTCGCCCCGCCGGTTGCCGCCGAGGTTCCGGAGCCGATCGCAGCAGAGCCGGCCGTCGCACCCCACGTGGAGGAGCCAGTCACTGAAGCGCCGATCGCGATGGAATCGCTCGCGCGCCTCACCGACGCCATCGCAGAAGCCGCCGCCGAGGTGATGCAGCAACCGGCTCCCGCCATGGCGGCCACGGCAACATTCGGCGCGGCACTGCCGATGCCCTCGCCCCTGTCCGAGGCTTCGCTCGGCGCAACCATCCTCGCCAGCGGCATGCTGCAAAAGCCCCGCGCGCCCGCCAACGACGCGCTGGCGCCGATCCGCCGCATGACCCAGGCCGAGAAGATCGCGTTCTTCTCGTAAGGGGAGCAGTGTCACCCTCTCCTATGTCACCAACCGAAGACACTCTCACCTTGTGGCGCCCCGTCGGGCCAAAAGAGCTTGAGCTGATCCGGCAGACGGACATGCGCGCATTCCCGCCGCGCCTGCCGGATCAGCCGATCTTCTATCCGGTGCTCACCGAGGACTACGCCATCAAGATCGCGCGCGACTGGAACGTTCCGGCGAGCGGCGCAGGCTTCGTCACGCGCTTCGAGGTCAAGCGCAGCTTCATGGCGAAATATGACGTGCAGGAGGCTGGGGGCCGCTCGCATCTGGAGTACTGGATTCCGGCCGAGGACCTTGATGCCTTCAATGCCGCGATCGTCGGATTGATCGAGGTCGTCCGCAGCTTCCCTAGCTGATCACGCCCTTGCGGATCAGGAAGCAGCCATAGCCCCGGCTGTCGCCGACTTGCACGACACCGAAGCTCGCGGCCGCCGCACGATAAAAATCCGGCCGCGAGAGCTTGCCCGGAGCAACGGAGCGGCCGACAGCGCGGTCGATCTCCGCCAACACTGCGCGCTGCACGTCCGGCACGCGGTCGGGATCGTCGACGGGCATCATCACGCGCACCGGATCTGGATCGAAATCGTCGAGCGGATAGAGCGTCATGATGGCGCGCACCGCAGTCTCCATGCTCATGCCGGGCAACTGGATCAAGCGCTGCGACGACGTCGTCCGGGCGATATGGGTCGCCGGATGATTGGCGTCGACGACCACAAGGTCGTCGCCATGGCCCATGGAGGCGAGCAGCCAGAGCAGGTCCGGCGTGAGGATCGGATCGATCGATTTCAGCATGTGACGGCATATCCTCCGAAGGCTTGTCTTTGGCCGGCGAAGCCGGCCGCTCACCATAGCAGGTTCCAAGCGTGATTCAGATCACGCAACCTGCCCTTGGTGATCGCGATCACGGACCCATGGCTCGAACGCGGCCAAGCTTCCTCGCAACCAATCTCGCATCGAGATGAGTGCCAAAGGAGCACGCCATGTTCCGCATAAAGCCTTTCCTGATGACTGCGGGCCTGCTGGGGAGCCTCTTTAGCTTTGCCTGCGGCCCTGTTTCCGCACAAGTCGCCCCTGTCGAGCCCGCAGCCCCGACCGCGCTGCAAGGCCCGGAGCAGCGGGTGGCGCTGGTGATCGGCAATTCGAACTACCAGAACGCGCCGCAACTCGCGAACCCCGACAATGACGCGCAGTCGATGGCGCAGTTCCTGAACTCGGCCGGCTTCGAGGTGATCTCGGCGACCGATTTGACCCAGAACGACATGCTTCGCGTCGTGCAGGATTTTTCAGCCAAGGTGTCCGCGCGTGGTCCGAACACGGTGGCGATGATCTATTACGCCGGTCACGGCGTGCAGCTCGCCGGCGAGAACTATCTCGTTCCCGTCGACGCGCAGGTCTCGAACCAGACCGAGCTCGTCAACGATTCGGTGCGTCTGGTCGACGTGATGTCGACGCTGGAGACGATCCCGAGCCGGATGCGCATCGTCATCCTCGATGCCTGCCGCAATAATCCGTTCCCGAACGTGAATGACGCCAGCCGCGGCCTCGCCATCGTCGATGCACCGAACGGCTCGATCGTCGGCTATTCGACCGCGCCGGGTGCTGAAGCGCTCGACGGTGCCGGCGGCCACAGCCCCTACACGCAGGCCTTCCTCAACATCGCGCACGAACCCAACGTGCCGATCGAGCAGTTGTTCAAGCGCGTGCGCCTCCAGGTCAACCAGACCACCAGCGGCGCGCAGATCCCGTGGGAAAGCTCGTCGCTGACGTCTGACTTCACCTTCTTCGGCGATGCCGCTGTCGCCGCCAACCGCGCGCCGGTGAATGCGCCGGTGGTGCAGATGGCCTCCAACCTACCGAGCCGCTCGACCCGCCAGGCCTATGACTATGTGCTGTCGGAAGGCCGGCCGGAGTACTATCAGGAGTTCATCGAGATGTATCCGCGCGACCCGCTGTGCGATCACATCCGCTGGCTGCTGTCGAACCTGCTGCTCTCGCAGGCCTGGCACCAGGCGGTGCTGGCGAACTCGCCGATCGGCTACCAGGCCTTCTACAAAAACTACGGCAACAGCCCCTATGCGCAGATGGCGTTGAAGCTCGAGACGCAGCCGAAGCAGATCCCGCTGATGCAGGCGACGAAGTTCCTGGCTCCGCAGACCATTGCCCCGACCCTGAAGATCGGCAATCTCGGCCAGCCCAAATACATGCCGCTGATGCAGCAGGGCAATGGCGGGTCGCAGATGAACGCCAACCTGCCGATCGTGCAGAAGCCGGTCGACGGCAACGGCATCGGCAAGATCGTCACCCTGCCCGCGCCGACCAACACCACGACGAACAACGGCGGCATCGGCAAGATCGTGACGCTGCCGGCGACCAATACCACGCCGAATGCCGGCAATGCCAACAGCAACCCGGGCAAGATCGTGAGCATGCCCGTGACTATCGGCAAGGGCGGCTCGAACGTCGACGTCAAGACGACCGACGTGAAGACGACGAATGTTCAGACCCAGAATCAGCCGATCCGCGTCAACAACGGCAACACCGGCGTCGTGAAGCTCAACAACAATCCGGTGAACAAGATTCAGGTGCGGAACAACCGCCCGCAGTTCAACTCGTTCGGAAATGGTGGCGGCAACAACTTCCGCCAGTCGATGAACCAGGCGCCCATGATGGGCGGCGGCGGCATGGGCGGTGGCGGCGGTCATCGCGGCGGCTTCATGCACTGATCGCAACGAACCGCACACGACAAAGGGGCAGAGCGGCAACGCTCTGCCCCTTCTTCATGTCAGAAAATCAGGCCACCAGTTCGGCGAACAGATCGGCATCGACATTGCCGCCGGAGAGCACGATGACCACGTTCTTGCCGGCGACGTCGAGACGTCCCGCCAGCAGCGCAGCAAGGCCCACCGCGCCGCCGGGCTCGACCACGAGCTTGAGCTCGCGATAGGCAAAGGCGACGGCCGCGCCGACTTCCTTGTCGGACGCCGTCACGCCGCGCGCCAACAGCTTGCTGTTGATGGCAAAGGTCATCTCGCCGGGGATGAGGGCCATCAACGCATCGCAGATGGTGCGGCCCGCGGGCGCATGCGGCTCGCGGTGGCCTGCGGTCAGCGACAGACCGTGATCGTCGAACGCTTCGGGCTCGGCCACCACGATTTGCGCCAGCGGATAGCGCGCCTTCACCGCAGTCGCAACGCCGGCGATCAGGCCGCCGCCGGAGGCCGGGGCCACCACGATGTCGGGGGCGAGGCCGAGCGCCGCCATGTCCTCGGCGATCTCGCGGCCGGCGGTGCCCTGCCCTGCGATCACAAAGGGATCGTCATAGGGCCTGACCAGCGTCGCGCCGCGCTTCTCGGCGATGCCGCGCGAGATCGCCTCGCGATCGTCGTTGTAGCGATCGTACAGCACGACCTCGGCGCCGTAGGATTTGGTGCGCTCGCGCTTGGACAGCGGCGCATCCGCCGGCATCACGATGGTCGCCTGCATGTCCAGGATCTTTGCCGCGGCCGCCACGCCCTGGGCGTGATTGCCGGAGGAGAACGCAACCACACCGCCGGCGCGCTTGTCCTGCGGAATCGAGGCAACCTTGTTGAAGGCGCCGCGGAACTTGAAGGAGCCGGTGCGCTGGAGCATCTCTGGCTTCAGGAACACCTTTGTGCCGACACGCTCGTTCAGCACGGGAAAGGACAGCAGCGGGGTACGGATAGCGAAAGGCGCGATCACACGTGCCGCAGCATCGATATCGGCGGGGCCGATCGGAAGAGGTTGTTCGGTCATATCGGATGTTATCGCGACGGATGCGGCGCGGGCAAGACACCTCCGCGAGAGGATTTTACCCAGTCAGGCGACGAAGCGCGGCTGTTCCATGCCGGATCGGCCCGGCAGCACCGCACCGACCTCCAAAATGCTGTCGACGAAAGCCCTCGCCGAGGCCTCCCAGGTGTAATTGGAGGCAAATTCAACGCAGGCCGGCCGCGAAACGTCGAGCGCGGCGAAGCAGGCGTTACGAAGGTCATGATCCAGCGCGCCGACCGGCGCATCACCGATGACGTCGCGTGGGCCCTTCACCGGGAAAGCCGCGACCGGCAGGCCGCTTGCGAGTGCCTCGAGCAGGACCAGGCCGAAGGTGTCGGTCTTGCTGGGAAACACGAAGACGTCGGCCGCCGCATAGATGTCCGCCAGCGCCTCGCCGTGCTTTTCGCCCAGGAAGATCGCATCCGGATAGGCCTCCTCCAGCGCGATGCGCGCCGGGCCGTCACCGACGATCACCTTGGTGCCGGGCAGGTCGAGGTCGAGGAAGGCCTCGAGATTCTTCTCCACCGAGACCCGGCCGACCGAGAGGAACACCGGCGCCGGAAGGCAGAGATCGATGGCACGGGGGTGGAACAAATGGGTGTCGACGCCGCGCGGCCACAGCACGACGTTGGCAAAGCCACGCTCGGTCAGTTCGCGGGCGAGCGCCGGGGTTGCCGCCATCACGGCCCGGCTGGTGCTGTGGAAACGGCGCAGCGCCCGCCAGATCAGGGATTCTGGAACCGGCACCCTGGCGCGGACATATTCGGGAAAGCGGGTGTGGAAGCTGGTCGTGAACGGCAGCTTGCGCTGGCGGCAATAGCGGCGGACCATCAGGCCGATCGGCCCCTCCGTCGCAACATGGATGCTGTCGGGCTGGGCCTCTTCGATCAGCTTCGCGATCCGGGCCGGGCGCGGCATCGCCAGCCGCACGTCGCGATAGCTCGGCATCGCAAAGGTGCGAAACGATTGCGGCGTCAGAAACGTGAACTCGACACCGAACCCCTTGGCTGCGTCAGCGAGCTTGGTCAGCGTCCGAACCACACCGTTGACTTGCGGGTGCCAGGCGTCGGTCGCGACCAGGATGCGCATCAAGCCGCCCTTGCTGCCACCTGCGGGACTTCCGCCGGCTTCCGTGCCTGATCGGCCCAGGTGATGATCTCGAAATGACCGTCGTCGTGCTCGACCAGCGCGGTGCAGCTCTCGACCCAGTCGCCGCAATTCATGTAGCGGATGCCGTTCTCGTCACGGATCACGGCGTAGTGGATGTGGCCGCAGATCACGCCATCGGCGTCGTGACGGCGCGCCTCAGCGGCAAGCGCCTGCTCGAACGCGCCGATATAGTTGACGGCGTTCTTGACCTTCTGCTTGGCCCATTGCGACAGCGACCAATAGGGCACTTTGAACATGCGCCGGAAGAAATTGACGAAGCGGTTCATCTGGATCGCAAAGTCGTAGGCCTTGTCGCCGAGATGGGCGAGCCAGCGCGCGTTCTGCACGACGAGATCGAAGATGTCGCCGTGGATGACCAGATAACGCTTTCCGTCCGCGCCGGTGTGCACGGTGTTTTCGACGACGTCGATGCCACCGAAATGCGTACCGTAATAGTTGCGCAGGAACTCGTCGTGATTGCCGGGGATGTAGATGACCTTGGCGCCCTTGCGCGCCTTGCGCAGGAGCTTCTGGACTAAATCGTTATGAGATTGCGGCCAGTGCCAGCTCGATTTCAGTGCCCAGCCATCGACGATGTCTCCGACGAGATAAATGGTATCGGCATCGTGGTAGCGCAGGAAGTCCAGCAGAAGGTCGGCTTGCGAACCGCGGGCTCCGAGATGCACGTCGGAGATGAACAAGGTGCGAAAGCGCCTTTCAGGGCTCTCGTCACTCATATCGTAACTTCCCATGCGACAGCCTGTAACAATGTCCCGTGACAGGGGGATGACCAATTGAACCTTTGAGGCACCCTCAGATACGAATCAAACCTCGCCTCGCCCTCCCCGCGAATATCAGTCGCATGCGACAATCAGGCGACATGACGCGGCAATGCGTGCCCGCAAAAACCCGGACCCGATGGCCTTATTGGTTATGGCCTTATTGGTTAACGGCGGGGTCGACGCAGAGCGCGAAGCCGGCGTTAGTAAAACTTGTGGAAATGATGGATCGGCCCATGGCCGTGGCCGACGCTGAAGCGGTCGGCGGCCGCAATCGCCGCGCTGATCCAGGCCTTGGCGTTGCGCACCGCCTGCTCAAGGGTGTCACCCTTGGCGAGACCTGCCGCGACCGCCGAGGAGAGCGAGCAACCGGTGCCGTGCGTATTTTTGGTGGCGACCCGCGGCGCGGCGAGCGCGATCGTTGCTTCGGCGCTGACGAGATAGTCGATGCTCTCGGCGCCCTCGCCGTGGCCGCCCTTGATCAGCACCGCGCGACAGCCGAGCGCGAGCAGGCGACGCCCCTGGCTCTCGATATCGGCCTCGCTTCGCGCGGCCGGCTCGTCGAGCAGAGCGGCGGCCTCCGGCAGGTTCGGCGTGATCACCGAAGCGAGCGGCATCAGTTTTTTGCGCAGGGCCTCGACGGCTTCTGATGCCAGCAGCCGGTCGCCGGATGTTGCAACCATCACGGGATCGAGCACCACATGCCGCGGCGCCCAGCGCGACAGCGCGGTGGCGATCGCATCGATGCTCGCGGCCTGCGCCACCATGCCGATCTTCACCGCATCGACATCGAGATCGGAGAACACCGCATCGATCTGCGCGGTGACGAACTCGGCGGGCACGGCGTGAATGCCGGTAACGCCGTTTGTATTCTGCGCCGTCAACGCCGTGATGGCGGAGGCGCCGTAGACACCGAGCGCGGCAAAGGTCTTCAGGTCGGCCTGGATGCCGGCGCCGCCGCTCGAATCGGAGCCGGCGATGGTGAGCGCCACGGGCGTCGTCATCGCGGGATACACTTGGCTGAGGGGGACACCACCATAGCCTGTCCTAGCGCGACCATGGAACGCCAGCAAGCGGCTCGGCCGGCGAATCAATCGGTTGCGATCCGGCGCTGTCGACCCCCAATCGTGCACAGGGTGCAAAATTTAGCCTGATATCGCCTTGGCCCTTGGCGTCCATACCGAGGAGTGAGACGTTAGCGGTGGAACGTACAGCGACACCAATGTTGCGGGCCGACACCGGTCCGCAACTTTCTCGGGGTGGAATTATGTGGGCCTACTTCGAACGCATCCTCGACTCCTCGATGTTTTCACCGCACGGCATCTGCCTGTTGTGGGAGCCCGAGCTGATCTGGCTGCACGTCGTCTCGGACGCCTGCATTGCGGCTGCCTATTTCTCGATCCCGTTTGCGCTTACGATCCTCGTCACCAAGCGGCGCGACCTCCAGTTCGGCTGGGTCTATTGGGCATTCGCGGTCTTCATCATGGCGTGCGGCCTGACGCACGTGCTGTCGATCTACACGCTCTGGGTCCCGGTCTACGGCATCGAGGGCATCGTCAAGGCGGTGACGGCGGTGGCGTCGGTCTTCACCGCCGGCGCGCTCTGGCCGCTATTGCCGAAGATTTTGACGATCCCCTCCCCGTTCGAGCTTCAGAAGGTCCAGGCCGCACTCGAAGAGGAGGAAATCAAGAGCCGTGACGCGACGCTTCTGCTCCGGCAGGTCGGCGACGCGCAGCGCGCGATGCGCGAGAGCGTGACGCGCCTCACCGCCGTGGTCGAGACCGCGGTCGACGGCGTCATCCTGTTCGACGCGCAAGCCCGCATTCTGCTGTTCAACCCCGCCTGCGAACGGCTGTTCGGCTATCGCGCCGACGAGGTCATGAATCTCGACATCGCCATGCTGATGTCCGCCGACAAGAGGCCCTCATCCACCGGTCATGCGCGGCGTTTCGCAACCGGGGAAGCCGCCGGCCTGCGCAAGGACGGATCGACCTTCCCGATGGATCTGTCGGTGGGCCAGGCGTGGCAGGACGGCGATCTGATCTACGTCGGCATCGTCCACGATTTAACTGCGCGCAAGCTGACCGAGCAGCAGCTCCAGCAGGCGCAGAAGATGGAGACGGTCGGCCAGCTCTCCGGTGGCATCGCCCATGACTTCAACAACCTCCTGACCGTCATCATCGGCAACGCCGAGCATCTGAGCGAGCAGCTCAAGGCACGGCCCGATCTGCGGCAGTTTGCCGACGACATTTGCGAGTCCGGCGAACGCGGCGCGGAATTGACGCAGCGACTGCTCGCGTTCAGCCGCCGCCAATTGCTCCAGCCGCAGACGATCGACTGCCGCCAGCTGCTCGAGTCCATGCTCAAGCTGTTCAAGCGCACCTTGCGGGAAAATATCGAGATCAAAACGGCGTTCGGGCCCGGCACGATCCAGACCTTCGCGGACCGCGCCCAGCTCGAATCCGCCGTGCTGAACCTTGCGCTCAACGCCCAGGACGCCATGCCGGCAGGCGGGCACCTGACGCTGAGCACGGAGCTGGCTGCGATCGACGATGACTATCGTGCTCTGCACCCGGAAGTGATGTCCGGCAGCTACGCCTTGATCTCCGTCACCGATGACGGCGAAGGCATGACGCCTGATGTGATCGAGCACGCTTTCGAGCCGTTCTTCACCACCAAGGAAGTCGGCAAGGGCTCGGGCCTCGGGCTGAGCATGGTCTATGGCTTCGCCAAGCAATCCGACGGCCATGTCTCGATCTATAGCGAGCAGGGCCTTGGGACGACGGTCCGGATCTATTTGCCGCGCGCCGGCGCCGGAGAATCCCCGGCTGACATGCCGGAGAACGGGGAGGCTGCACCCCGCGGGCACGAAACCATCCTGATCGCGGAAGACGATCCTTTCGTGCGCTCCTCGGTCATCCAACGGGTGGAAGCTCTCGGATATCGCGTCGTCGCCGCCGTCAACGGCAAGGAGGCCTTGCAGCGGCTGCGCACCGATCCCTACATCGACATGCTGTTCACCGACATCATCATGCCGGGCGGCATCAGCGGATGGGAGCTCGCCGATCAGGCCCGGCGGATTCGTCCCGGTCTCCCGGTGCTGTTCACCTCCGGCTACGCGCTGGAGACCCTGGTCGAGCAGGGCCGTGCTCAGGCGCAGGCGGTCGTCCTGACCAAGCCCTACCGCAAGGCTGAGCTCGCGCAGCGGCTCAGGGACGCATTTGCTGCAGTGGTGGTGACGTCGTAGGGCAAGACTTCGTAGGGCAAGACTGGTATCTGCGCGCCAGGGCGGCCTATTCCTGCGGCCGGCAAGTTCGCTTGCTAAATCCGGCCGGTTTTGGCCTATTAGCCCCAAAGATATGCCTTCGGAGTGACTGCAATGGTTCCCTTTTTCGTCCAGATCAAATGCAAGCTCGGCCAGTCCTACACGGTCGCCAACGCGCTCGCCGAAGCCGAGATCGCCTCCGAGATCTACTCCACGGCCGGCCATTACGACCTGCTGGTGAAATTCTACGTCGACAACGACACCGACATCGGCCATTTCATCAACGAGAAGGTGCAGGTGCTGCCGGGCATCCAGGACACGCTCACCATCATCACCTTCAAGGCGTTCGGCGCGAGCTGACTGCCCGGAATTGACGCAAGGCGCGCGGTTCTCGCAGCCGGGCGCCTATGCTAGCGTGCGGCCCCTTGGAATTGCAGTTTTTGGAATTGAAGTGAGCACTGAGCAAATCATGGCCCTCACCACGTCGGTGCCGCTCCTGATCAGCCAGCAATTCGATAGTGAAGTGGTGTTGGCCAACTATCAGAATGGCGTCTACTACAACCTCGACGGCAGTGCCGCGCAGGTCTGGCTCGGCCTCAAGGCCGGCCGAACGGTTGAGGAGATCGCTGGTGCCTTCGCTGCCACCACCGGTGGCGATTCCGGCTCCATCACGAGCCAGGTACAGGCCTTTGTCGACAGCATGCTGGCGGAAGGCCTCATCGCCAACGGCGCGGCTGATGCGCGCAGTGAGACATGGTCGCCGGTGGGCCCGTTTGCCGCGCTGGAATTCCAGCGCTTCGACAATCTGCGGGAGCTGTTGCTGATGGATCCCGTGCACGATGCCGGCGAGGAAGGCTGGCCACTGCGCGAGACCCAAGAGACCTACAAAGAGAACTAGATGAAAGCTAGCGGTCTCATCCGGCAGGAGATCGCGAAGGTCTTCGCCAAAGCGGACTTCGACAAGACAATGTCAGAGCCGATCGAGGCGCAGGCGCGCTGCGGGCCGTTCGGTTTGCGTCTCGGGTTTGCCTCGCAGGATTTGGCCCGCATGTTTCTGCCGGCCTACATCCAGCGCCCGCCTGATACCATCGATCTCGACCTGCGCTTCATCACCGCTGCCGACCATGATCTCTCCGCACTCGTGCCTGAAGCCTCCGAAAAACCGCGGCTCCTGATCGAGGACGGAATCTATTCGGTGTGGCAGCCGGCCGTCATTCCCGTGCTGTACGCGGTCGACCTGATCGCGCGGCGTGGCATCGCGTGGCTGCCGAAGGGCGAAGCGCCGCCCTGGATCCGCAGCCGCCCGGCGATCTCGCTGATCCACGCCATGATGCATGAGACGCCCTGGTGCGCCGTCCATGCCGCCGCCGTCGGAAGCACAGCAGGCTTCACGCTGCTCGCGGGCGAAGGCCACAGCGGCAAGACCACCGCGGCGCTCGCCTGTGCGAAAGCCGGCTGGCGTTACGCGGGCGACGATTTCGTTGCGGTCAACAGCGAGACCGGACAGATCGAGCCGCTGTTCTGCTCGGCGCGGCTGCGCCCTGCCCTCGTCGATACGTTCAAAAGCTTCATCGGCGAAACCACGCCGGTTTCGGACTTCAACGGCGAGCCGCGTCATGAGCTCAGCCTCGCCGATCTCGGCGAGCGCATTGGCGGAGGCCAACTGCGCGCGCTCTTCATCCCGCGCCGGCGCGGCGCGGCATTGCCCGAATTCACACCGGCGCGACAATCGGATGCGTTCCGCGCGCTGCTGCCGACCACGGCCTACGAGCTGCCGGGATGGCCCAACGAGATCGCCGACAAGGTTGCGCGGATCGGAGGCCTCACACCGGTGTTTTTCGTCGACACGGGCACCAACCCGATGGACATTCCCTCCGCCTTCGCCCTTCAACTGGAACGACTCTGAGGCTGCACCACGATGCTGGTCTCCGTGATCATCGCCGCCTACAATTCCGAGGCCTACGTTGCCGAGGCGATCGAGAGCGTGCTCGGCCAGACCGTCCCGGCCGGCGAGGTCATCGTCATCGACGATGGATCAACCGACGGCACAAGCGGCATTCTCGCGCGGTTCGGCGACTGCATCATCGCGCTCAATCAGACGAACAGCGGCCAGGCCGTCGCCGTCAACAAGGGCCTCGCGATGGCGCGTGGCGAGTTGATCGGCTTCTGCGATGCGGATGATCTCTGGACGGCGCGAAAACTGGAGCTGCAACTGGCGCTGCTCGAACGGAACAGTGACGTCGATGCCGTGTTCGGCAAGGTCCAGCAATTCGTCAGTCCCGACGTGCCGGAGGACCAGCGCGAGCGCCTCAAGCCGGCCGTCGAGATCATGCCGGGCGAATTGAAGCAGTGCATGCTGATCCGGCGCGACGCGCTCGACCGGGCCGGCCCGTTCGACGAGAGCCTGCCCGCAACCTTCTTCATCGCATGGCTCGGCCGCGCCAAGCAGGGCGGCCTGAACAGCGCACATGTCGACGACATCGTCGTCCGGCGCCGGCTTCATCTCGGCAATGGTGGCCGCACCAACACAGAGGCGCAAAACCGCGAGACGCTGCTGGCGTTGCGCAAGGCCATCAAGGCCCAGCGCCCGCCGGAGTGAAAACCAAAACGCCGTCGACCGAGACCGACTTCACGAACAGGCCAAGCAGGCGGTGATCGATCGAATGGCCAATGTCCATCGGGCGCCGCGCATCGAGCATCCGCAGCGCGACGACAATCTTGCGCGGGCCGGTGCCGACGATCTTCGCGTTCAGCGTGATCTTGAACGGCATCGGATCGTTGCGCCCCGCCGTCAACTGCAACACGACACCGGCGCCGGCATAGGCCGCGAACGGAAAGCTGTCCGTCCCCGGCGGCAGGAATGGCACCACCGCTAGCTCCACAGCGGCCAAGCCAATCTTCTGCTCGTCGACCGGCACCTCGATGATCGCGAACTGACGATCCGTCCACCGCCCCTCGTCCTCCGGAATCGAAAATCCCTGCCCGAACCAGACGCCCTTACCCCGCAGCGGATATGCCGCGCTCGCCGTCTGCTGCCAGATCCGCTTCAGGATCGCATCCCTGAACAAGGGAAAATGCACGACGCTGGCATCGAACGCCGCCATGGCCGCCCCGGGCAATTTCAGCCAATCCCCCGACCGGAACGGCGCCTTGAACTGCCCGCGCAGCGACGCGAAGAAGGCGACCCAAAACTGCTGCCATGGCGTGCGCTGCGCCTGCGGCACAGCGCGGATGGAGATCTCGATCGACTTCCCCGGCGGGCCGTAATCCCACAGCTGCTCCACCAGACCATCCGGCACCATCGCCGGCATCTCGCGCGCAACGACATCGAGCAATTGTGCTGCAAACAGGCTGCCATTGTAGCGCGTCACGATCGAACGGAAGCGATCCCAATCGACCTTCGCGCCGGCGATCTGCAGGACATGGACGACCTCGAGCGCCCGGGACACCATCTCGTTCTGATCGGCAGGTTCCGGCCGCATCGCCGCAATCGCCAGATGTTCGGCAAGGCCGGGGATCAGCACCTCATGCGTCAGCAGCGTCGCGGTCTCGGCTGAACTGAACAGCCCCTCGGTAAAACGCTCATCGTCGAGCCAGAACAGCGCGCGCCAGTGCAGATCGATGGCCCGGCTGAGGCCGGCCTGCGACATCGCAACCGCATGGATGTCGCGGTCGAAATCGGACTCCGAGAACAGCTCGACGTTCATGCCGTGGCTGCGGAAGGAGGCCTGCCGCAGCACGTCGATGGCGCGCGGCGCGTCCGCGCGGCGGACCAGGAGATCGTAATCCCCGGTCATGCGCTTCGCCATGTAGCTCTCGTCGCGCGCGAACAGCGCGCCGCCCTTGATCAGCAGGGCGGCGATGCCGGCTTTCTTGAGCGCGGCGGAGGCCGCGACGATATCGCGGACCCGCGTCGCGTTAGACAGCCAGACATGCTTGACGACACCGCGCATCCGCTTGGTGTCGGCGTCGGTGATCCCCGCCATGTCGGCGGTGGCCACGAGCAGCGGCATGGTGCGGTAGACGACTTCGTCGGCCGCATCGAGCGGCTCGGAGGCGCGCCAGGCCTGATAGGCGTCGATCGCGGTCTGGCCCTGCCCAAGAGCGGCCCTGAACAACGTCAGATGACGCGGGCCCAACGCGGTCGGTAGCTTTGGTGCCATCTCAACCGAACGGTTGAGCCGCGAGGCGTGCTTCGTGCGGCACGGCAAAATCACGCACCGAAACGATCAGCCACAGCACGAAAATTCCACGCCCCATCATGACGCATTCCAATTCCGAGATCGGCAACGATGGAGGTGCAATCACGGGGTGTCAATTGCAAAGGGCAGGCTTTAGCCGCCGCCCTCCTTGCGCTTGGGCGGCGTCGGCCCGTCGACCGGCGGCAGCGATTTGAGGTAGGCAGCCATCGCGGCACGATCCTCAGGCGTCAGCTGCGCCAGGTTCTTTATCACCGGCCGCATTGAGCCTGACGCACTGTCGCCCTCGGGCATGTCGCCGGTTTCGAGGAAGTCGGCGATCTCCTTCTCGCTCCAGCTACCGATGCCCTTCTGCGTGATGTTCGGCACCCAGCCCTCGCCTTCGGGATTGGGGCCACCGGCGAAGCGCTGCGAGGTGATGACGCCGCCGAGAAAATTGCGCGGGCTGTGGCACTCGGCGCAATGGCCAAAGCCGTTCACGAGATAGGCGCCGCGATTCCATTGCGCCGACCGCGTTGCATCCGGCATGAACGGCCTGACGTCCATGAACAACAATTTCCAGATGCCGACATTGCGGCGGATATTGAACGGAAACGGCAAATCGTGGTCGCGCACCCTGCCCGATACGGGCGGCAGCGTCTTCAGATAGGCAAAGAGATCGCGGACGTCATCGGCCTTCGCAATATGGTAGGAGGTGTAGGGGAATGCCGGGAAATAATGCGTGCCTTCGGGCGAAATGCCACGCATCACGGCGTTGACGAAATCGGCCTCGCGCCAGCGGCCGATGCCGTCGGTCGGATCGGGCGAAATGTTCGGCGCGTAGAATGTCCCGAACGGCGAGCCGAGCGGCAGGCCGCCGCCGAGCCGCAGGCGATCAGGCTGATTGCGGACCGCGTGGCAGGAGGAGCATCCACCGGCGTTGAACAGCTCTTTTCCATTGGCGAGATCGGGCCCGCGCGTTGGCGCCGGCAAGGCCAGCGCGGTCGGCGCGGTCAGCCACCAATAGACGGCGAAGGCTGCGACGGCGGCGATCAGGATGACAGAAATTGTTCGTCGCAACATTGAGGATCCCATCGAGCTCGGGCGAATTTACGGATCATCCCGCACCCGCTCCAGCCACGAATAATTTAGATGGTTTGATCGAAATGCGGGAATAAAGTCCGAACCGCACTGTTTGCAGATTGACAGCAATCAGATGTCAACCGGGAGAGACCCATGAACAAAGCCCTTTTTGCCACGCTGGCCCTCGGAGCCGCCGTCGCATTCGCAAGCCCCGCCAGCGCGGAGAAACTGAAGGCGACACTGGACGGCAAGTCCGAAGTCCCCGCCACCACCAGCAGCGGCACCGGCACGGCCGATCTCGACTATGACGCCGCCAGCAAGAAGCTCTCCTGGAAGCTGAGCTATTCCGGCCTCTCGGGCCCCGCCACCGCCGCCCATTTCCACGGCCCCGCCGAGACCGGCAAGAACGCCGGCGTCGCGGTCCCGATTCCCGGCGCCGCCAACAGCCCGGTCGAGGGCTCGGCCACGCTGACCGACGCGCAGGCCTCCGACCTTCTCGCCGGCAAGCTCTATGTCAACGTTCACACCGCGGCCAATCCGGGCGGCGAGATCCGCGGTCAGGTGACGAAGTAAGCTTTATAGCAACTTCGTTGCGTAAAGGCCGGACGCTGGAGGGAGCGTCCGGCTTTTTCGATTCCGGATAGTACGAATGTAAGCCCGTAGCCGGGATGGAGCGAAGCGAAATCCGGGATGGACCTGTCGGCTCGCACACGCTTCCCGGATTTCGCTTCGCTCCATCCGGGCTACGCCGAACGCTTCCGTACAGCGACCTGGTGGCTTTTGAGGATCACCTGGGCATCGTCGTGCCAGGCGAGGAAGGTGTCGACGGCGGGCGCGACGCGCATCGAATCGGGATTGTCCGGCATCCAGGTGTAGTCGTCCATCAGCATCACGCCGCCATCGCGCAGCAGGCGCCAGGCGCCGAGGCAATCGATCATCACGTCGTCGCGCTGATGGCTGCCGTCGACATAAATGAAATCGAAGACCGCGTTCTCTTCGCGCAGCATGCCGAGCGCCTTGATCGACGTGCCAACGATCTTGCGCAGCCGCGGGCCATAGGCGGCAAGGTTGCGGTCGAACCGCTCGGCATCGTCCTCGCGGAAGAGATCGACGCAGGTGAGGTGCGCGCCGGCGAAGAACTCGAACCAGAACACCGCAGATCGCCCCTCCTTGGAGCCGATCTCGAGCACGCGGCTGGTCGTCTCGCGCATGTCGTTGAACAGCGTGCTCCAGGCGACCGTACGCGCGGCGACATAGTCGCGCCGAAAGTCCTTGCCTGCAAAGATGTGCGCGTAGGGGTCCTGGGCCCGCGCCAGCTCGATCACCCGCGCGCGAAGCTGCGCCACTCGGACGGAGGGATCGCTCATGAGAGCCCGGACCTTGGCTGCGCGACAGCATCGACCATTGTGCCATCGATCTGGCGCTTTATGATCGGCTCCAGAGCAGAGGTGCGCAACATGACCACTCCCAACGAGAATTACCCCGCCTTCTTTGCTATGTTATCGCACCAGGGCGCATCCCGGAAGCCTGCTCGCGCGCTGTGGCGCGTTCTGACGGGCGTTGTCGTTGCCGGAGCGCTTGTTTCGTTCTCCGGATCGGTCGTCGCGCAAACCGACATGGAGAGGCAGGCTCAATGCGAGCTGTCGGCCATCCGCGACACGAGATCGCCCCTTGCCGTCCAGTACATCCGTTCGGCCTGCAACTGGCTCGTGGTCAATGGCGACTCCCTGTTGAACGCATCGAGCAAGGGTTATTATATCTGCCTCGTGCGGCAGCTGTCAGGCGCCCAGTCCAACGAGGCTGCCGCCGCCATCATGTCGGCATGTCGCACATCCAATCCGCTTTGAATAGCGCTCAAGCCGCGTTCAAGGCCTGCGTGAGGTCCGCGATCAGGTCCGAGGGGTGTTCGATGCCGATCGACAGCCGGATCGTGGAATCCAGAACGCCGATTTTTTCGCGGATGGCGGCCGGGACGCCGGAATGGGTCATCGTTGCCGGCAGGCTCGCCAGCGACTCCGTTCCGCCAAGGCTCACCGCCAGCTTGAATATCTGGAGCGCGTTGAGGAATTTCACCGCCGCCGCCTTGCCGCCGACGATGTCGAACGAGAACGTCGAGCCCGCACCCAAGCACTGCCGCGCGAACACGCGGCCGGCCACTGAGGCCTCTTCGTGATGACCGAGATAGTGGACTTTGGCCACCTTGGCATGATCGCGCAGATAGTCCGCCACAAGGCGCGCGTTGCTGTCGGCCTTCTCCATGCGCAGGCTCAAGGTCTCGAGCGAGCGGTTGATCATCCAGCAGGAATGCGGATCGAGCTGGGTGCCGATGGCACCGCGCAGCGCCTTGATGCCCTTCATGATCGCCTTTGTGCCAAGGGCCGCGCCCGCGATCAGGTCGGAATGGCCGCCGACATATTTGGTCAGCGAGTACAGCGAAATATCCGCGCCATGCTCGATCGGCCGCTGAAACACCGGGCCGAGCAGCGTATTGTCGCAGGCGATGATCGGTGTATGGCCCTGGGTCTTTCCGATGGTCTCGGCAACGCGGCGCATCATCGCGATGTCGACCAGGCCGTTGGTCGGGTTGGCCGGGGTTTCGACCAGAATCATCGCAACCCGGCCCTTGCGCATGGCCTCCTCCGCGGCCTGGCTGACCGCCGCTTCATCGATGCCATCGGCAAACCCGACCGCACCGACCGCAAGACGCGAAAGCGTGTTCGTCAACAGGGTTTCCGTCCCGCCATAGAGCGGCTGGGAGTGCAGGATGACGTCGCCAGGGCGAATGAAGGCCAGGATCGTGGTCGCGATGGCCGCCATGCCGGATGAGAACAGGACACAGCTCTCGGTCCGCTCATAGATGGCGAGCCTGTCCTCGACGATTTCGCTGTTGGGATGGTTGAACCGCGAATAGACGAGACCCGCGCCCATGCCTTCCGGCGGCTCGCGCCGGCCGGAGACGAAATCGAAAAAGTCCTGCCCGTCATCAGCCGTCTTGAACACGAAGGTCGAGGTCAGAAACACCGGCGGCTTGATGGCGCCTTCGGACAATTGCGGATCATAGCCATAGGTCAGCATCAGCGTTTCCGGATGCAGCATATGGTTGCCGATATGGGTCTTCGACGGGAACGGTTTGACCATGGCCTGTCTCGCTGTTGACTTGGATCCTCGCCGCGCGTTGGAACTCCTGATGTCGTGAGGCATCAACGCCGCAGCGGCGCGACCACAGATAACCACTCTGACGGCAATCCGTCAGGTCATGCGAGGAGAATTTGCAATTGCGCGGGTCGTCATGAGTCCCGTAGCCCGCATGAGCGCAGAAAAGGTCGGGACGCTATTTCAACTTCACCCGATACGTCTCGTGGCAGTCGGTGCAGCGATCATTCATCGCGGTGTAGGCAGCCTTCAGGCTCGCCAGATCGGTGACCTTGCCCTTGACCTCGGCAATCGCCTTCTGCACCGGCGGAATCTTGGAGTCGAAATCGGCCTTGTTCTGCCAGACCTTGGGCGAAGAACCGTAAGTCGAGTTCACCACGTCCTGCTTGGGATTGACCTCGAACGTCTTGGCGATTTTGGCGACATCGGTTTCGAGACTGGCGATGGCATCGTCGACGGCCTTCTGGTCATAGGGAATGTCGCCCTTCGTCATCTTGAGGATGACCCCGTACATGCTCTTGGCCTGCGAGCGCATCAGATTGTCCTGCTGGACGGCAACCTCCTGCTGCGCCATCACGGCGCCCGCACCCAAAATGAGGGTGCCCACGACAATCAAAATTCGTTTCATCGGCTTGTTTCTCCGGATCGCAAGACAGTTTGAGGGAAGGCCATTCATGGTTAGAACCCGGCGGCGGGCGATTATTCCCGCCGCGGGAACGAGGCTTACAGGCTGTGGCGCCGGTGGTGCTCGTTGATCGCGATCCAAACACGTTCTGGTGTCGCCGGCATGTCGATGTGGTCGATCTTGTATTCGCGCCAGAGCCCGTCGACGATCGCATTGACGACGGCCGGACAGGAGCCGATCGCACCGGCCTCGCCCGCGCCCTTCACGCCCAGCGGATTGGTCGTGCAGGGGATGTTGTTGGTCTCGAACACGAAGGACGGGCCGTCGGCCGCGCGCGGCAGCGCGTAGTCCATATAAGTTGCGGTGATGAGCTGGCCGTCACCGGCGCCATAGACCACCTGCTCCATCAACGCCTGGCCGATGCCCTGCATGGCGCCGCCATGCACCTGACCGGCCAAAAGCAGCGGATTGAGGGTCTTGCCGAAATCGTCGACGATCACGTAGTTGACGATCTTGATGATGCCGGTGGCCGGATCGATCTCGACCTCCGCGACATGGGTGCCGTTGGGATAGGTGCCGTCGGCGCTGGCAAAGGTCGCGCTGGCGTTCAGCTTCGACGGATCGGCATTCGGCCGCTTGGCGAGATCGGCAAACGAGATCGAACGATCGGTGCCGGCGATGCGCACGATGCCATCGGTGATCTCGAGGTCGCCGGCGCTCGCTTCCAGCGCCTGTGCCGCGATCTCTTTCAGCTTCTGGCCGAGTTCGCGCGTGGCGCGCTCGACGCTGACGCCGCCCGAGGGAATCGAGGCCGAGCCGCCGGTGCCGAGGCCGGTCGCGATCATCGCAGTATCGCCCTGGTGGACGTGCACGCGCTCCGGCGCCAGCCCGAACTGCTCGGCGACGATCTGTGCATAGGCGGTCTGGTGGCCCTGCCCGCTCGACTGCGTGCCGATCAGGACGGTGACGTCGCCATTGGGATCCATCCGCACATTGGCGGTCTCCTCACCCATGGTGCCGCAGACCTCGACATAGCTCGCAAGACCAATGCCGCGGATCAGGCCGTTCTTCTTGGCCGCCTTGGCGCGCTTGGAAAACTCCTTCCAGTCGCCGATCTCCATTGCGCGCTTGAGATGCGCGGCGAAGTCGCCGGAATCATAGACCTTGCCCGTCGCGGTCTTGTAGGGCAGCGCCTTCGGCTGAATGAAATTCTTGCGGCGGATGGCGTCCGGCGTCATGTCGAGTTTTCGCGCGCAGGCGTCCACGAGGCGCTCGATGACGTAGGCGGCCTCGGGCCGGCCCGCACCGCGATAGGCATCGACCGGCACGCTGTTGGTGAAGACGGTGCGCACCCGGCAGTGGAAGGCCTGGATGTCGTAGAGGCCCGGCAACATGCCGGCGCCGCCATGCGGAATGTAGGGCCCGAACGTCGACAGATACGCGCCCATGTCGCCCATCAGATCGCAATCCATCGCGAGGAATTTGCCGTCTTCAGTCAGCGCCATCTTCGCGGTGGTGACATTGTCGCGGCCCTGCGCGTCGCCCATGAAGTGCTCGGTGCGGTCGGCGGCCCACTTCACCGTTTTCTTCAGTTGCTTTGCCGCGACCGCCACCAAAGCGTATTCGCGATATGGAAACAGTTTTGTGCCGAAACCTCCGCCGACGTCGGGGCAAATCACCCGCATCTTGTCGGTCGGGATCTTGAGAACGTTCTGGCAAAGAATGTCGCGCAGCCGGTGGCTGCCCTGGCTGCCGATCGTCAGGGTCAGATGATCATTTTTGGCGTCGTATTCGCAGACCGCCGCGCGCGTCTCCATGAAGCTTGCGACCACGCGCGGATTGACGATGGCGATCTCGGCGACCGCATGCGCCTTGGCGAACGCAGCTTCGGTCGCAGCCTTGTCACCGATCGAAACATCGAACAGCACATTGCCGGGCTTGTCCGGCCAGACCTGCGGCGCGCCCTTCTTCACGGCATTGACGAGGCCGGTCACGGCCGGCAGCGGCGACCATTTGACCTCGATCGCCTCGATTGCGTCGCGGGCCTGGTCGATGGTCTCGGCGACGACGAAGGCGATGCAATCGCCGACATGGCGTACCTCGTCCTTGGCGAGGATCGGGTATGGCGGGCCGGTGAAGGGATCGGTCTCGAGATTGAACAGGCACGGCAGATTGCCGAGATCGGCGACGTCGTCGGCGGTCAGGATCAGCGCGACGCCGGGAAGCCCGCGGGCGCGGCTGGCATCGATGGTGAATTTGGCGTGCGCATGCGGCGAGCGCAGCATCAGGCAGCGGAGCGCAGCATGCGGCGCATAATCGTCGGTATAGCGGCCCTTGCCGCGGATGAGCGCGTCATCCTCCTTGCGCAGCACACTCTGGCCGACGCCGAACTTGATGGGGGCTGCCATTTGATCTCCACGTCCGCATGGTTGTTTTGCCGGCATACTGCCGTGGAAAAAGTGGCAAGGCAAACGGGTTTGTTGGTACGGGAGATCAACCCCGGACGTAGCTACGTCTGCCGAGACCGCCGCGACTCCTGGGTTAGGAACAAATCCTCGTTGTAAAGGCTTGTATTTGCGGAGACGGAATCCAGAGCGGGACAGTCGCCAACGTGGCCATACGGAGTAACGCCCGTGTGGTCGCGTTTACGCCCTTAATCAGCGAGTGGACCCATGCCCAACCCGACCGAAGAGCAGATCCGAAATCGCGCGCATCAATTGTGGGACGTCGCCGGGCGGCCGGAAGGGCGCGAGGACGAATTCTGGCACGAAGCCGAACGCGAATTGAAGGACGGCGGCACAAACAATCCCGACGAGAAGTCCGAGACGTTTCTCGAGTAGCAGGCACGGCCCGCGACAACACGCCTGAGAACAAGCAGCAACAACTGACCGCCGCTTGTTCGCAGATCGCATGTCATCCATCTCTGCCCGCTTGATCCGTTACGTCACATCAGGCCCATGGATACCCCGCGCCATTTCTAAGCCTGTCGATCGCTCGCCAAGACGTGAGGTGGTCGATCTCGCCGCGCGTCAGGCCAATATCCATCAGCTCCCTGTCACTCAGGTCCTGCAGCCGTGGGCCCTGGCGCCGCTCCCGAAACGCACGCCAATATTGCTTGAGCAAGCCAAGGACGCTCCGCGTCGAGGCGGCCGTTGGTCCGGCAGCGTTCTTGTCCGACAAAGCATTGTCCAGCGCTGCGGCAGACGCCTTGAGGCGTGCTGCCAAAGCCTGATCGACCGCGCTCTTCGCCGATACGATGGAGAGGTTGAGGCTGCGCCTTGCGGCATCGCGCTCAATCCCGGATGAGATGTTCGTCTGTTGCGGTGGCATCGCACGCTCCTGCTGTTGTGCCGGCAGGGAACGTGGCCAAACAAAAAGCCCCGTCCGATGCCGGCGGGGCCTGGTGGAAAGATGTCGTCGTCGAATTCCTAGCGCACGACTCCTTCCACGGCCCAGCCAAAGCGGGTCATGTGCATGAAGTTGACGTTGCGCGACGATTTAATCATGCGCCTCCAGTACCACGGCAATCGCGCCAAATCAAGGGATGCGCGAAGGTCGATTGCACCCCAGAGGCGAGCACCTCGTTCCGGCGCATTCGTGCCCCGTAAAACGGGCACGACGAATCTATTGAAGTTTGCCTAGCCGCGCACCAGCGAGACCAGCCAGCGGCGCCCGAACAGGATGAGGATCGCGAGCGCGTAGACGATCGTGCCCCCGACGGCGAGCAGGACCAGCGTCAATTCATCGTGGAAGTGCATCGCGCCCAGCGCAGAACCGCTGAAGCGCGCGGTCAGCCAGAAGGCGGCGGCCAGGATGAGTCCGGTCAGCAGGAATTTGCCGAGCGACAGCAGCCAGGCGCGGTCGATCACGAGAAAGCCGCGCCGTACGGCAAAGAACAGCACAAGCAGCAGATTGGTCCAGACGCCGACGGCGGTCGCGAGCGCCAGGCCGATCTGGGCCAGCGATCCCATCAAGGCAAGCTTCAGGGCGACGTTGACGGCGATGCCGGTCAGTGAGGCGCGAACCGGCGTTGCCGTATCCTTGCGCGCGTAGAAGGTCGCGACCGCGCTGCGGATCAAGACGAAAGGAATGAGGCCGATCGCATAGGCCGCGAGCGTGGCGCCGGCTGCAGCCGCATCGGCCTTGGAAAAGGCGCCGCGCGCGAACAGCGCGCGCATGATCTCTTCGGGCACGGTGAGGAAGGCAGCCACAAACGGCACCGAGAACAGCAGCGTGAAATCGAACGCGCGGCGCTGCGCCTTCATCGCACCGCCATGGTCATTGGCGGTGATCCGGCGCGACATCTCCGGCAGCAGCACCGTGCCGATGGCGATGCCGATCACGCCGATCGGGAGCTGGTTGAGGCGGTCGGCATAATACAGCGCCGACAGCGCGCCGGCGGGGAGGAAGGTCGCGATGATGGTGTCGGCGAACAGCGCGACTTGCGTGCCCATCGAGCCCAATGTCGCCGGGCCAAGCGCCCTAAAGAAGGCGCGGACGTCTTCGTCGAGCTTGAGCGGTGCAAAGCGCGGCAGACCGCCATGGCGGGCAAGATCGCCGGCGAGCAGGAAATATTGCAGGAAGCCCGAAATCAGGACGCCCCACGCCGCGGCGTGGCCCGCGCTGGGAAACCATGCGGCCAGCGCCAGCGTCATCATCATCGCGACGTTGAGGAAGATCGACGCGGCCGCAGCGCTGGCAAAGCGCTGCATCACGTTGAGCATACCGCCATAGAGCGTCACCAGCGTGATCAGCAGGAGATAGGGAAAGGTGATCCGGGTCAGCTCGATCGCGAGGTGCCGCTGCTCGGCATCCTCGCTAAAGCCCGGCGCCAGAAGACTCATGGCCTGCGGCATGAACAGCCAGGCGACGATCAGCAGCACCACTTGCGAGGCCAGCAGCAGCGTGAAGATGCGGTCGGCGAACAGCCGTGCCGCCGCCTCCCCGCGCTCGCCATGGACATGGGCATAGGCCGGCACCCAGGCGGCGTTGAAGGCGCCCTCGGCAAAGATCGCACGAAAATGATTGGGCAGGCGCAGCGCCACGAAAAAGGCGTCGGCCACGGGGCCAGCGCCCAGGATCGCCGCGAGCATGATGTCGCGGGCAAATCCCGTCAGCCGCGAGAGCAGCGTGTAACCGCCAACCGTGAAGATACGTCCGAGCATGCGTCCTGTTTTAGAGGCTTATCGGACAGAGGTCGATTGCATCTTGCGCTGCGCATTGCTGTGCCCTCTCCCCTTGTGAGGGCTTTGCACAGAGGGGCGAGCGGGCGCTTGAGGTGCGTCGCGGGCTTTTTTGATGTCAGCCCGCTACAGTGAGCGGCATTTTGCTCATTTCATCCCCTGTTGTCCTCTGTTTTTTCATGCGGAGACGGACTCCTGGCGTTGTGCGGCCAATGCGCCGGCCGCACGCCGTAGGTTGTAGGCGCAGCAGGCCAGCACGATGTGCACCTGATTGCGCTCGAAGTTGAAGAAGCGCATCCGCCGGAGACCATAATGCTCCTTGAACACGGCGTACGGACGCTCGACGGCGGCGCGCACCTTGGCGATTAGTTTGTTGCGCAGCTTCTGCCGCGGCGGCAGTTCGGGATGATGCTTGTTGGGCCGATGCATCAGGCGGTCCTTGATGCCAGCTTCTTTAAGACGCGCGTGCCGGGCATGCGTGTAGTAGGCCTGATCGCCATAGACCGCGGCCTCATCGCCGCAGAACAGACGATCCGCTGGCTCGGTATCGGTGATTGAGGCGTCCGTCACATGGACGCGACGAATGAGGGTGTGACCTGCATCCACGCCCGTGTGGATTTTATAGCCGAACACGCTCTTTTTGCCTTTCCGGCCCCAGCGAGCATCGCGATCCGCAGATGGTTTGGGTGGCGTATCCTCGCCATCCTTGCGTGCCTTGCGGGGCGGAGTGGCTCGTGCCGCGATTAACGAGGCGTCGACCAGCGTTCCCTGCTTGAGGATCAGCTTCTTGGCCTCCAACTGCCGATTGATCTCAGTGAAGATCTTCTCGATCAGACCGTCCTTGGCGAGTTCCTGCCGAAACCGCCACAATGTCGTGTGATCCGGGGTCTGATCGTGCAGGCTCAGACCAACAAAGCGGCGGAACGACAACCGGTCTGCAATGGCCGCTTCCAGCGCGGGATCAGACAGATTGTGCCAGATCCCGGCGAGCAAGCAGCGAAGCAAGACTTCCGCCGGATAGCTGCTGTTGCCGGCACCATCGCCGCCCCGCTTGCCAAGCAGCGAGCGCAGCGGCGCCCAATCCACAACAGCCTCCACCTCATCCAGGATGCTGCTTCGCGGTGCCCGAACCAGGCCATCCGCCAAGCTCATCTGACCGACATTGCGCTCAACCATGGCTCCCCTCGCTAGAATCAGCCATGATTCAAAGAATCACGTGCAGCCGATT
>NZ_JYMS01000005.1:0-112390 GCF_000938285.1 Bradyrhizobium sp. LTSP857
GACCGCGCGACCGTCCGACAAAGGAAGACCGGCCGGCCGGTAAAATTTGAGCTGACGGAATCGACCCGGCAGGCAATTGACGATTACCTGCGTATCACCGGCAAGAAGCCAGGAGAATACCTGTTCACAGGCCGGCGATTGGGTGGACATATGACGACCCGCCAGTATGCCCGCCTCCTATCCCACTGGCTCATCGACATCGGGCTGGACCCGCATCTGTTCGGGACGCATTCTCTTCGTCGAACTAAAGCGACCTTGATCTACCGCCGAACCGGCAACCTGCGAGCCGTGCAGCTGCTACTGGGGCACACCAAGATCGAAAGTACCGTCCGGTATCTCGGCATCGAGGTCGACGATGCCCTCGCGATAGCAGAACAAGTTGACGTCTGACTTCGGGGGCAGAGCAGACGTGCTCTGCGCTGCCCTCACAGACTGCTCCGGGCCAATAGGAGACAATTGCTGGCGTCACCCAAACATTCGATTAAACTCATGTTGCTACCTAAACGGGATACCAGCCGTTCTGGTTGTTTAGGCCGCGCATTTGTTCGTGTTCAAAAATCTGCTGTAGAGGTTCGCTAACCAGCATGAAATGGCTTGCGGTAATGCTGGGTGTCGTTGTTGCCGTTTACGCGGCCTACAAGCTGAACTTTCCGACCTATTCTTATCGCTACCGCCTTGAGATATCTCTTTCGGTCGATCAAATAGTTTACACCGGATCGAGTGTCATCGAGGTGACGTGGGAGTGTGGGCCGCACGTCGCCGGGCTGGCTCAGTGTTCGCCAAGCCTTGGCGGACAGGCTACCGTAATGGACCTTGGATCCCGCGGGGTCGTCGTCGCGACCTTGTATACCGGTGAAAATGTCAGTCCGGTCCCGGACGGAGCCGTTGATGCTATATGGCTCTGTGCGAGGGCGTTCGGCAATCGAAGCACCAGTGAGGACTTGCCCAAGCTCCCACATCTTACGGGTCGTCGCGCACTTTCGCCGGATAACTTTCCACGGCTGGTCTGGTTCTCGAACCCAGCCGATCCAAAATCCGCCCAGAAAGTGACGATCGGGAATGTCGCGAGCATTATCGATCCCGCGGCTCGCTTCACGGACGCCTTCGTGGAAATCACACAAGATCCAATCGTGGTGGACATCGCAATGAAGCTGCCTTGGTATTCGGCACTGCAGGAGGCACAGCGGGGAAAGGGCATCTATTCAGAGTCTGGTAAGTTTCAGCTCATTTACAGAATGTTCGTTGGAGAAAACACGACGTGATCGGCGGACGTTCGTCTGCTTTGGGTCAACAGCGCCCGTTTCGGCCGTGGGCAGTCAGGTCCAGTCTCCCCTCAACTTCGGACATGACCGGGCACCACCCGGACGGTTGCGAAGGGCCAGAAACGGAAAGGGGCACGTCGGCCGAAATATCATCGATAAGCCGCGCCGCTATGATGCCCGATCAGGATAAACCAACCCCCTAGGTAAAGCTGCTCACCCCCAATCACGAAAGGGACCTTCGGGACGGCACTTAAGTTCCCAATGGGTGTTCTCGCCGACGTTTTCATACGTCCAATCGATTTCGACGCTCTTGGTCAGCCGATCGATCCGGCCAGAGATGGTCGGCTTCCCATTCGCGTATTGGCTGCTGAACCCGACAAGCAAGGGAGTAATCTTCGCGATCGGTAGGATCTTATCCTGGAACGACACTGTTTGATCGACGCCGCTCACAATGATGCTGAGATTGGAGAGGGGCGTAAATTCCAACTCTGCTCCGGGCTTACCCACCAACCTACTCGTTCCAGTGCAGCGTAAAGTGATTTTCGAGCTTTGCTGCTGCGCACCGACGGACTGCATCGATGCAAGCAACAGGAACACGCATGCTAGTCTCATCGACGACAAGCCTCGTTGCTATGTCAGATGCTGTCTTCATGGGCTGGCATCATAGCTGCCGAGAACTACCGCCGCAAAGGTCCGCTTTGGGTCAAACTCCGACCTGACCGCGCCGGGTCAGCACTTCCGCAATACGGCCCAAAGCGGACGCCATACTGCGATCGAAAAACGGATTGACGGTGGTAGCGCCGGCCCGGCTTCCACCGGGCAGGCGGTGCTTCCACCGCCATGGGGGGTATGGGGGGTGGTGTGGCTAGGTCGGTGGTAGGGGGTGGAAGCCGGTGGAAGAGGCGGTGGAAGCCCCTACCCCTGAACCACGACCAGCCGCGAACGTTGCCGTGAGGGTGGCCCTTCGGTCACCACTGCAACCCGCTTGGCGTCCAACAGCCGCTGCATTGCCTTGGCGAACTGATCCTTGCTGAACCCTTTCCCCTTCGGGTGCTTGGCCATTTTGACAGGCGCATAGGACGTGCCCGGCTGTACCCCTAGATTTTGGCCTTGGTCGGTGAACAGGGCGAGCAAATCCACAAACAACGCGTCCGTCTTGCTGCCGATCAGACCTTCAATGATCGGATCAGGGCCGCTGTCGAGGGCGTACAGGCCGTCATCCCACCGCATGGCGATAGACTCACCCACCCGGCCGTAGTTGGCCTTGACGACCTTTAGAACGCGAGCGTCCGGGTCCCTTTCGTTTGCCTCAAGATAGAGGCGACTACGAACCGAGTTATTCCAAGCGGTACTGCCTGAAGTTCCTGTGCCGCTAGTCAAACCGGCGACGCTGGGATGACTCAGCAACAGTACGGCGCAATCAAAATCTATCGCCAAGCCACGAAGCATCGAAACGAACTTACGCACCTGAGCCCGGTTGATCTCGTCACCTCCGAAGACATCTGCGGATGGGTCGATCACGACAAGCCGCGGTGCCAAGGTTCGAGTCTCGGCTTCAAGCTTCCTAAATATGGCCGTGGCAGACAAATTTCCTTTCCGGTCCGGTTCGGCCAAAACAGCATCCGAGCCGGCCAACGGAATGAGCCGCACGCCGTCAAGGTCGGAAAGTTTTCGGCCTGCGCGGTCCACGATCGTGCCCAATCGACGGTGCAATTCGTCCGCCTCGTCTTCGGCCCCGAAGTAGAGACAGGGGCCGGCAGCAACGTTATGGCCGAACCATTGCTCCCCGAGAGATGACGCTGCGATCAGTTGTAGGATGATCTCGGTTTTGCCTGAACCACCGGCACCGCTCAGGTTTGTGACTGTGCGGTGTGGAATCCAGCCCTCGACAAACCAATGACGCTCCGGAATCGGCTTGTCTTGCCAATGCCGCGGATCAATTACCGGAAGGCCCGCTTTCAGGTCCGCCTTGACGGCGTCAGGCAATTGCAACGTTTTTTGCCTGTTGTCGTTTGCGGCCTTGGCGTAGGCGTCAATTTCAGCTTTCGCCGCTTCGACTTCGGCGCTGAATCGCGGGTGTATGTCTGCAAGGTTCACCATGAGCGACGCGCCTCCATTTCTACCGCAACGCGGATCGCGTGCCATTTAACCTCACGTTCGTAATACGCTTGGATAGCCTGCGGCGTGTCGTCGATCTCAAACCGCGCTAGTGCTGCTTCGTCCGATGCAAATCCCCAATCCCACGCCTCTAGCGCAGTCTCGATATCACTGCATTCGATCGTCTCGGCTTTGGCCAGTTCCTTAAGAGCCTTTCGGCTGACCGGCGCGACGTGGCAGGCGCCCGTGCAGCCAGCCTCAATCCAATCCATCGGATGCGCGTGAAGCCGAACCACCGGCAATGCTAGATTCTCGCGACCAAGCCACAACGCCCGGCCGGTGATGGATGCGAATTGCATTTCGTCACTGATCACCAACAGATCGATGAACTTCCCATTCTCGAAGATAGGAACGGCTAGCTCAGGTGGATGTTCAACATGGTCTTGCGAATACACAACGAACTTGTATCGGCCGGCTTCAGGAGTCCACACGACGCCGTACTGAAAGACCGCGGCTTGCGGCGGGGGCGGTGTGTTGATGCCATGTTCAACGAGCCACGTCATCGCCGACGCCTTGTCACCGGCATGTTTTAGAAACTCCCGCTCAACTTCTTCCGCAGGTGGCAGCGTGTCGTCAAAAGTCATTTCCATCTTACGCGGCAACGCTGCTCAAAGGAGACAGGTTCTTAATTAGCGCTTCAATGAAGAAGGCCAAGTCGCCGGAGCGATGATAGAAACCAATCTGCTTTGTCGATTGATTGAGACCGTTTCTCCAAATCTCTGATCCCCAACTATAGTAAGCTCTCAGTTCTTCCCATTGTGCATCTGTCATATCGTTCACAGCCGTGGCGAGTTCGTCGAGCCAAGCGGCAGCGCGAGCGTTTCGCGGATCATCTGGCCAGCGTACCGTTAGCGACTTGCGCCAAGCTGATGTGCGTTCCAAGGTCTTGGAAATGCCCCTCTGAGACATTGTCGTCCGCCGTCCGCACGATCTGATTTAAGCGGCCGGCTGTGGCCGTGTCGGGTGATGGAGCGGCAAGGAGCTTTGTGGAAGCCGCGGTAAGCGTTGAAGTTAGGTATTTGATAAAGTCGAGCTTGTCGGACATAGTATCCTTTATTCGCCGGGCAATTCCGGCATTGTGGCACGCGAAAATCCGCTGCGTGCGTTGCGGGGAGCGATATGGCTCGGATAAGTCTTCATCTGGCCGCAGGGCAATCCCCTCGGTCTTGCCGACGCTTTCGACCGCCTTCAGATAGTGAAGCACCGAGCTGTAAACCGCCGCCTGGAGCATGTTCGGCGCCGCCCCTGTGCGTTCCCTGAACCGTTTTGTCCAGGCTCGGGTGGCATCATTCATGTCCCAGTAGAATGATTCCGAGACGACGACGCCGTGCGCAAACTCGAGACCCAGCGCTTCAATGTCGTTGATCATGGCAAGCAGACCCGCCACCTTGATCGCATTGGGCCCTGATGTAAGGCCAAATTCGGCTGCCTGCTTGAGCGAAGTGACGACATCAGCACCGGCGTTGGCCAGCACGATAACATCAGGCTTGGCTCCCTGAGCCTGCAAAAGAAACGAGGAGAAATCCGCAGTATTGATCGGGTGTTTCACGGAGCCTACGACGGATCCACCGTCCGCTTCGATGATCTTGGTCGCGTCCGCCTCCAACGCGCGACCTGCGGCAGCGTCGAGAGTCAGAAAGAAGAAGCGCTTTCCGCCGGACTTCATCAGAGACTTGATGCTGGTCGCGACCATCGCATGTGTGTCCCATGCCCAGCTCGAGATCGTTTCGGCACACAACTTTCCGGTTACGTCGGGCGAAACAACGCCGGAAAATGCAACGATCTTATTGCGTGATTTCGCAATTTCCAGGATCGCCAGAGCAACGGATGAGCCGGCACCATCGAAGATGGCATCGACTCCCTCATTGTCGTACCACTTTCTGACGATGCTTGCGCCGATGTCGGGCTTTTGCATGTGGTCGGCGACGACGAGTTCGACCGGCTTGCCAAGCACCTTCCCGCCGAAATCCTCGATCGCCAGCTCTGCCGCGGCGACTGACCCCTTGCCAGTTATCGCTGCATAGGGTCCGTTCATATCTGTCAGAACACCGATTTTGACGCGATCATCGGCAGCTTGGACGTGCGCCGACATAAAGAATGTCGCAAGCGCGATTGACGACAGCAGAACGCGTATTTGCATCGTTGATTCCTCCCCGTGACGAATTACGTATTATTGCTGGCCGATGAGCTCGCCAGGTCCTCTCACTTGAGCTCCGATGAGGCGGGCGACACCATTTTGGTATTCATCCTTGAGCTGCTCACAGAGGGCGCGGACCGGCACGATTTCGGTTATCGCCCCCACGCCCTGACCGGCGGACCAATAGTCCTTCCAGACCTTTGGGCTGATTTCCTCGGCCACGTTGAATTGAACGGGACCGCTCTCCGGTCGACGGAATTTCTCGATGGTTTGCTTGAGGAAACTCGCTCCCATCCCCGAGATCTCATCCGTGAAGACGATATCTTCGATGCATGAGGAGACGATCATCTCCTTCTGGCCGCGGGAAGCCATGCTCTCCTCGGTGGCGACGAACCTCGTTCCAAGCGACACCATGTCGGCCCCCGCGGCGATCGCCCCCGCGATCGCCTGCCCACTGCTGATCGCGCCGGCGAGGATGAGAGTCTTCTTCCCAACGATGGGCCGCAGTTCAGCCAGGAAGGCGAACGGATTGTATGTCCCCGCATGGCCACCGGCGCCCTGCGTAACCGCGATGATCCCATCGACTCCCGCTTCCAGCGCCTTGATCGCGTGTCTGACGGTGGTCGCATCGTGAAATACAAGACCACCATAGGCGTGGATCGCATCGACAATCTCGCGCGTGATGCCAAGCGTCGTGACGACGATGGGGGCCTGGTACTTGATCGCAAGCGCCAAATCAGGAGCTTGGCGCGGATTGGTGCGATGAATCCCGAACATGGGGGCAAACGGCGCTGAGCTCTCGTCGGGCAGACGGCGTCGAATTTCGATGAGCCACGCTTCAAACCCTTCCGCCTTTCGTTGGTTGAGGGTCGGAAATGCTCCGACGACGCCGGCCTTGCATGCCTCGACGACAAGGTCTGGTCCCGACACCAGGAATAGCGGTGCGGCCATCACCGGCAGCTTCAGTCTTTGACGCAGTTTCTCGGGGATCATCCGTCATCTCCCGAGGATGGTGACAACAGCGGCAGCCTCTTCAACGCCGATGAAGCCGCCGCCATTTTCAGCGATCGCGATACGCGCGTCAGCGACCTGCCGGGCGCCAGCCTCGCCGCGGAGCTGCTGTGTGAGTTCGTAGATCTGACCGAGACCGGTGGCGCCGATCGGGTGCCCCTTTGATTCGAGACCTCCCGACGGATTTACCGGAATTCGACCACCCAATGCGGTCTCACCACGTTCCGAAAACGCCCCACCCTCGCCGATTTCGCAGAACCTCAGATTCTCGATCTGGACGATTTCTGCGAATGCGGACGCGTCGTGCACTTCCGCGACTGACACGTCCTTCGGTCCGACACCCGCCTCGTCGTACGCCTTGTCCGCTGCACGTCGACAAATGTGTCCTTCGGCATCGGACCAATCGCGGGAAGATCCGCTGGTGAGAGCGCAACCGAGAACACTGACCGGCCGGGCGTCGGAAAATCGCGGCAATGCTCGCTTGGTGCAGAGGATCGCTGCCGCTGCACCGTCGCTGATCGGCGAACACATCGGGAGCGTGAGTGGCCAGGCGATGAGTTTTCCCTCCAACACATCTTCGACACTCATGTCGTTCTGGTATTGCGATAGAGGGTTCAACGTGGAATGGCGGTGGTTCTTGGCGGCGACTGTCGCAAGCTGACGTTCGGTCGTGCCGAATCTGCTCATGTGGCCCTTGGCGAGGGACGCGTACAGCTCCATGAACGGGCTTGCTACCCCGGGCCCACGCCCCGCCGGGGTCGGGAAGTCGGCCCCGATCGAGGCGAGCCGCTCGGCAATGGCCTTCGACTGGTGGACGTCCCATCCGCCATCGAAAACGGCGGCGGATTTGAGGCGATCCTCATTGTACATCTTCTCCGCGCCAACCACGAGAGCGATATCGGCGGCGCCGGCGCGAAGATGGTTCATCGCCTGATAGAAGGCGGTAGAGCCGCTGGCACAGGCGTTTTCGACATTCACAATCGGGATGGACTCGATTCCGCTCTCTCGCAATGCGATCTGACCACGAATCAGATGCTGACCCTCGATGATCGACTGGGTCGTATTCGAGAAGAATGCGGCCTCGATATCGGCGGCCCGACAGTTCGCATCTCTAATCGCCTGCAGAACGGCTTCGGTCACAAGCGATTTCAGAGACCGATCCAACCAGCGGCCGAAGCGTGTCATACCGACGCCGACGACAAAGACTTCTTCATTCATGAGACGTGCTCCCTGGAGTGATCGTCATCGGCCGAGGAAGTTCGGCTTGCGGCGTTCGCGGAACGCCGCCAAACCTTCGCTTCGGTCGAAGCTTGTCGTGTGGAGATTGCTTAGCGCCTGTTCCAGCGCGAGGCCGGCCGACTCGGACATGTCGAAGGCGTGGGCGACGATCTGCTTCACCCGCGCGAGCCCGATCGGGCTTTTGGCCGCAATGGCCGTGGCGATGGCATCGGCGCGCGCATGAAGTTCCGCGGCCTCTACGACCTCGTTGACGAGACCGAACTCTGCCAGTCGTTCGGCAGGCAACAGCTCGCCTGTGAACAGGAGTTGTTTCGCTCGTGCCATGCCGATCCGACGAGGCAAGCGAATGCTGCTACCAGCGCCCGGCAGAAGACCGTAGTTGGCGTGACCATCGCCGATCGGTGCTCCACGCGCCGCGACGATGATGTCGCAGGCTAACAGCAATTCCAGACCACCACCGACGGCGGCGCCGTTGACCGCAGCGATCGTCGGCTTCGGACTTGCCGCAATTCTCGACATGAGAGTCGTCGCGGTCAGAAGGAACGCCGCGGTTGCTTCGTCACGCTCGTGATCAGGCAGTGTTTCAAGGAATTTGAGGTCGGCGCCTGCGCAAAAGGCCCGACCAGCACCCGTGAAGACGATCGTCCGGACGGATTGATCCGCCAGCATATCGGCGAGGCCAATGTCCAGGGCCTTCAACAAGTCCGGGCACAGGCTGTTCAACTCCTTAGGGCGATTCAGCGTGAACCACGCAGCCGCATCGCGTCGTTCAATGGACAGTTCTTTCATTCAACGCTCCCGCTATTTACTTCAGAGTAAAAAGATTGTACTAAAAGTCAATAGCGCCAAAGGAGCATGCCTGATGACCAACATTCTCGACCTCAAGGGACGCGTCGCGCTCGTCACCGGCGCAGGGCAAGGGGTGGGTCGGCAGGCCGCGCTGCACCTGGCTTCCAACGGCGCCGGCGGCGTGGTGGTCAACGATTTCCATTTGGATCGGGCGCTGGCCGTCGCCGAGGAAATTCGCGCTATTGGTGGGTCCGCTACCGCCGTTCAGGCGGATGTCACTTCACTCGAATCGGTCGAGCAGATGTTCGCGAAGGCCCAGGAGGCTTTCGGTCCCGTCGATGTCCTGATCAACAATGCGGGCAATGCCGGACCGACCCGGGATGTTGCCGACATCAAGCCGTTTTGGGAGACCGGCCCACACGACTGGGCTACGTGGCTCGGTACCAATTTCTACGGCGTGTTGAACTGTTGCAAGGCAGCATTGCCGAATATGATGTCGCGACGATACGGACGGATAACCACGGTGATTTCGGATGCGGGCCGCGTGGGCGAACCGCACCTTGCGGTCTATTCCGGCGCAAAGGCGGGAGCGGCCGGCTTCATGAGAGCGCTTGCCAAGGCCGTCGGACGGTCGGACGTCACCGCGAATTGCGTTGCATTGTCGGGAATCCGTACGCCTGGAGTAGCCGGTCTCATCAGCGATGAAGCGGTTGCCCGAATGTTAAAGAGCTACTTGATCCGCCGTCTCGGTGAACCGACCGACGCCGCCAATATGATCCTCTTCCTGAGTTCTGATGCGGCGAGTTGGATCACCGGCCAGACCTATCCGGTCAACGGAGGGTACGCCGTTTCCTCGTGAGGACCTCCGATATGCACCGGATCGAACCCCGAGCTGATTGTTTAAGTCTGCCGGTTCTGGTAATCGCGGGACGAAGGGAGACAACATTGCCAGCACGACCTCGGAAGGCCGACGCATGGAAAGACGCCGGCCAGAGTCGCGACGAGCAGTTCGCGGCAAAGCGGGCTGCTCTGATCCGGAAGGCGGCCAGAGCCTTTAGTGCGCGGGGCTTCTATAACACCTCGCTCGACGACATTGCGGCAGAACTCGGCGTCACCAAGCCGGCTCTTTACTACTACGTCAAGAACAAGGAAGAGATCCTTTACGCCTGCCACCTGATTTCGAACGAACTCGGTACTCAGGCGATGACCTTCGCGGAGAGCCTGCCCGGCTGCGGGCTCGATCGGGTGGTGGCGCTCGCACGCCGGTACGTCGAGCTCCTCACGGGCGAATTTGGCGCATCCGCGGTGTTGATGGAGTTTGATGCCCTCCAGCCCGAAAACAAGAAGACGATCGTGGCCGGCCGAAACCGCTTTGATCGTCGTTTCCGTAGCCTTATTGCCAAGGGTGTCGAAGACGGGTCCATCCGTAAAGTTGATCCCAAGCTCACCGTCTTTTTCTTCATGGGATCGGTGAACTGGATGACCCGCTGGTTTCGACCGGATGGCACCTTCAACGGGCAAGAAATGGCGGATCGGTTCGCCGACTATCTGCAAGAGTCCATAAAGGCGCGTTCGAACCAAACCTGACGCTAGAACCACAGGCCGTGCACTGATTCCGTGTATCGCAAAGGTCTGGCAGCGTTTTTACTTTGAAGTAACTTTATAGCCGGAAAAGGCAAATAAGGGAGGATGAACTTGTCGATCCACAGCGGCCTTACCATCGCCGGACAGACACTTCGCGCCCTCCGCCGATATCCCGACCGGATTGCGTTTTGCTCCGAAGTGGGGACCCTCAGCTATGCTGGGGCAGTCGACTTGATCGGACGCATTCAGTCGGTGTTTTCGCGCGGTGGCCTCAAACGAGGCGAACGCGTAGCCCTGCTCTCCGAGAATTCGGCCGAGAGCTGGTGCACCGCCGTCGCAGCTCAAGGGTTGGGGCTAAGCGTCACATGGCTACATCCCAAGGGCTCACTTGCGGACCATTCCTTCCAGGTGGAGGACAGTGAATCAGCCGCTATCGTCATCTCCGCTGCGTCGCACGCCGAGCGCGGCAGAGACTTGGCTTCCAAATGCGGGAGCGCGGTCAAGCTATTCTCGCTGGGCTCTTTCGACGCCGCCCCCAACCTGCTGCAACTCGCTGCGGATAGCGGCGCGGCGACGGCGGTCGATCTGGCAGAGCCCGATGATATCGCACTTGTCCACTATACCGGCGGCACGACTGGTCGAAGCAAAGGCGCCGTTCGGTCGAATCGAAACGCAGTCGCCTTCGCGTGCGTGAGCGTTCTCGCCGATATCGAATTGCCTGAGCTCCCTCACTATCTGGCTATCGCCCCGAACAGTCATGCAGGTGGAACGATGCTACTTCCGACCTGGCGTCGAGGTGGAACCGTTCATACGGTATCGAAGTTCGAACCCGACCGAGTTTTCAATGCGATTGAAAAGGGACGGATCAACATAACATTCCTGGTGCCGACAATGCTGTACGCCTTGCTGGACCATCTCGAACTCGCCCGGAATGATATCAGGTCGCTTCAGTGCATCTATTATGGTGCGGCACCGGCGTCGCCACAAAGGCTGCAGCAGGCGATCGATCGGTTGGGACCGATTCTCTCACAGGGATACGGTCAAACCGAGTGCTACCCGATTTCAGTGCTCCGGCGCCAAGATCACTTGGTCCCGGAGCTCTTGACGTCTTGCGGGTTGCCGGTGGCGAACTGCGAAGTGCGGCTTTTGGACAGCGCAGGTCAAGAGGTCCCGGTTGGCGAGCCCGGCGAGATATGCGCTCGCACTCCGGCGGCGATGGATTTCTACTGGCGTCAGCCCGAACTCTCAGCCGAAACACTTCGAGACGGATGGGTACATACCGGCGACATCGCACGCATGGATGAACGCGGGTACATGTTCATCGTCGATCGCAAGAAAGACCTCATTATCTCCGGCGGCTTCAATGTCTATCCGCGAGAAGTGGAAGATGCGCTGACGAACTGTCCGGGAGTAAAAATGGCGGCCGTGGTTGGACTACCGGACAATTACTGGGGCGAAACGGTCGCGGCTGCCGTCATCGTGGATCCTGGATCCGACATCTCAAAGGAAACGATCATCGCTCATGTCAAAGCATTGAAGGGAGCGATTCACACGCCGAAGCGCATTCAAATCGTTACCGAGTTGCCACTCACCTCGCTTGGCAAGATCGACAAGGTAAGGCTCCGACAAAACCTGATGGCTAACCATGCAGGCTGACGCCTGATGGGGGGCGCCGGCATGGATGCCTTTGGGCTAAATCCTGCAAAACGTTTTGACAGGTCGGGCAAATCACCGACACTATTCCATCGATGATTTCCGTGACGATTGAAACAGGTCAACGCAACATGGCTGTGCTCGAGCAAGCGGTGATCAAGGACAATACGCTTCTGCCCGGCGAATGGTACGGAGGCCAACTGCACCTCGCGCCGCCCACTGATCAGGGCGGTGCGCAAAAGACCTATACTGTGGTGATCACCGCAGGATCGGACCGCCACGTGATCGATATGGCTCAAGGACCGCCCGGCGTGTGACCGGGTTAAACTTCATCAATATCGAGATTGCGGTATCAGTGCACTCAATGGCTCAGCCGCTTTCGAGGGTGCGAAGACGCGTGAACTAAGTGCACTGTCACCGTCATGCGGCTAGCTCCGCTTCTCAGCATACCATCGGGTTATCCCCGTGGTCGCAAACGCCATCCGGTTGCTCCGAGGGCACCGGCGCAAATGCGTGGTGGGCCGGCGCAGCGATCGACCGCTCGCCCTCGATGCGAGGGATGCTCGACCCCACACTCTGTTCGGTGTGTCGATCGCCGGCGCGGTTCTCACGCGCCTGGAGCGGCGTCGTGAAGATTGCGGTGACGACCAGTCCGGCCAGCAAGGCCCTGGACAGGACTGATCCGATGGGACTTTGAGATGTGATCATGGTGGCGGTTCCTTTCGATTGGGTGATCTCCCGCGAGGCAAGAGATCCGATACATCACCTTAGACGTCCGCGGCCGCACGCTTGTTACCAGATCACGAAGTAGTGCCCGATATGCCCGCCGCACGTCATCTTAGCGGTCACGAGACAGAGAGCTGCGCCAGATCCGCTTGCCTGCATCCAACGTGAACAAAAGTTTAGTTGGACCATGTCCGCCGACACTCTCTCTCCGCTCTTCCCGCTCTCATCCCAGGATCGATCGGTACAAGGCCAGATATCGATCCGCCATGCGGTCTACCGTGAAGCGCGCAGAGACCGCGGCACGGCAAGCCGCGCGATCGATCTGGTCGATGCGCGCGATCGCATCGACCGCGGCGTCGAGACTGTCGACCAGAAACCCGGTCACGCCATCATCGATCAGCTCACGCATCGATCCCCGGTTGCAGGCAATGACTGGCGTTCCGCAAGCCAGCGCTTCCACCACCGACAGGCCAAACGGCTCATCGAAATTGATGAGGTGGAGCACCGCGCGCGCGGACCCGAGGGTTTTCGCGCGCGCCGCGCCGCCGACCGGGCCAAGATAGACCGCAGAGCCGTCCGCGAGTGCGGGGACGACCCGCTCATCGTGGTAAGTCCGGTCCTGGACGATGCCGGCCATGACCAGTTTCCGTCCCGATCGACGGGCCGCCATGATCGCCTCAGCAGCCCCCTTGTCCGGATGAATGCGGCCGAAGAACAGCAGGTCTTCGCCGCCATGCGGATCGAATGGAAAGTCTGCCAGCGGGATACCGTGGTGGATCGTTGCGGCATAGCGCAAGTCCGGATGACGATTGGCCTCGCTGATGGCGACATAGTGGACGCGATCTTCGTATTGCTTGTAGGCAGGCAGAATGCGTTCCGACGAGAAGCCGTGGATTGTCGTCACCATCGGGGTCCCGACCAGCCGCGAGAAAGCGTGCGGTACGAAATCGGCCTGGTTGTGAATCAAGTCGAACGCGCCGGCCTGCTCGAAGACATGGGCGACGTGGAGCATCTCCCACACTTTCGCGTCGATCGCGGGATCTTCGGAATAGGGCGCCGGGCAGACTCCATCCAGACGGGCTGACGTCCTGCTATCCAACGTGGCGAACAGGGTGACGTCGACGCCGCGCGCCACCAACGCCTCCGTCAGCAGACTCGTGACCTGCTCCCAGGGCCCGTAGTGGCGCGGCGGTGTCCGCCAGGAGATCGGCGCCAGCATGGCAATGCGCAAACGACCATCCTTCTCTTTGTGCTATCCAGCCTCGAGCACGACGGCTTCATTCGACCGTAGCAGGAGAGCGCCGTGTTCGGCCAGCGCCGCATCTTCGTGCGTGGACAGGAGCTGCCGGCTCCCACGCGCCCAATCCGGCAATTGCAGAAGATGCGGCCGTTCCCCGAGGTTGAGCGCCACCAGCAGTCGCTCCGAATCGTGCCGGCGCGCGTAGACCAGGACCTCGTCTTCGACATTCAACACAGCGAAGTCGCCGATCGACAAAGCCGGACAATCGCGTCTGAGCGCAAGCAAGCGACGATAAAGTGCCAGGATGGATCGAGGATCTTCCATCATCCGCGCCACGTTGCGCGTCCGCCAGTCGGCATGAAGCGGCAGCCACGGCTTGGCCGTGCTGAAACCCGCATTTTCGCTGCCATCCCACGGCATCGGCGTGCGCACGGGATCCCGGCCCAACGCCAACCCGGGCTCGCGCAACTCGCGCGGGTCCCTCACTTGCGATGGTTCGATCATGACATCGCTCAAACCCAGCTCGTCGCCATAATAGAGCGTGGGCGTACCGCGCAGCGTCAGCAACAAGACACAAGCGACGCGGGCCTGAGCCTGACCCAGCCTGGTGGCGACGCGCGGCCGGTCGTGGTTGCCGAGCACCCAGTTTGGCCAGCCGGCGGACGGAAGTGCGGCCTCATAATTGGTGATTGCCGCAGCAACCGTGCGCGCGTCCCACGGCATATCGATGAGCTGGAAATTGAAGGGCAGATGCACGCCCGGGCGTTCTCGGCCGTAATAGTGCATGAGACGGTCGACCGGCAGGTAGATCTCGCCGATCAGAACCCGCTCGCCCAGTCCTCTTGCGCCGTAGCTGTCGGCGACGTCGCGCATCGCCGCCGCGATGTGGTGCACCTCGGGCTGGTCTGTCGAGTGACGTTGCAGCAGGCGGTGCATCTCGCCCATGCCGGGCCGATAGTCCGGGTTGGGCGGATTGTCCGGGAAGTCTGCCGCCTTCAGCATGTGCCACAGCACATCGATACGGAAGCCATCGACGCCGCGGTCGAACCAGAACCGCATCACATCAACCATCGCCGCCTGCACATCCGGATGACGCCAGTTGAGGTCGGGCTGCTCCTTCAGAAAGGCGTGGTAGTAATATTGCCCGGTGATCTCGTCCCATTGCCAGGCTGAGCCGCCGAAATCGCTGATCCAGTTGTTGGGCGGCCCGCCGTCCGCGGCGGCATCGCGCCAGATGTACCAGTCTCTTTTCTGATTTTCCCGGGCAGCGCGGCTCTCGACGAACCATGGATGCTGGTCGGAGGTGTGGTTGGGCACGAAGTCGAGCAGGACCTTGAGCCCTCGCCGATGCGCCTGCATCAGCAAATCGTCGAAATCCGTCAAAGTGCCGAAGCATGGATCGATGTCGCAATAGCCGGTAACGTCATAGCCGAAATCGACCATCGGCGACGGGTAGACCGGCGAGATCCAGATCGCGTCGACGCCAAGGCCGGTGAGATAGTCGAGCCGCTGTGCGATCCCCTTGAGGTCGCCGATGCCGTCGTCGTTGCTGTCCTGAAAGGAGCGCGAGTAGATCTGATAGATCACGCATGTCTGCCACCAGAGCGCAGTCATGCAAACCGAGCCCTCAAACCGAGCGCTGGCGTGTGCGCCGATTGGCGCTTACTGATCACACGGTGACGTCAAAACGATTCCAACCTTCGCTTCAAGACGGAGGATTGCACACATCCGAGACATGGCAAGGCACTCTGTTCCTGCCGCGATCGAAAGTCGACGGATTTTTGCCGTTCCGCTCGATCTCGCCCGCGCAACCCGGTCAACGCCGATGTCATGCGTATCACCGAAATTACGGCGCTAGCGCACTCGATGAGTCCGGCCGCGTTCCTGGGCTCGAAGGCTTATGAATTAAGCAGTCCAGCACCGTCACCGCCATACTTGCCGTTCCGCTCGACAAAGTGCCTGTTCGCTATGCCGTCTTGCCGTTCGACCCGATACTGGCGCGCAAAGTCTACGCTGGTCTGCGATATTCTACGCCTTTACAACGCTCGACCAAGGTGGGAGGCAGTCGACACGCGCCATACACACACTGAAAGCCATCAGGTGTCAGAGCATATTGGTGCCCCACAGGTCGGTTGATGCGCTTGCTCAGTTGCATCAATATCGTGGTCATTCGAATGAGCGGTGTTGGGAATGGTCGATTCGGAACTTTTGTCGCAGCTGATCGGAGATATCTACGACGCAGCGCTCGATTCCAGCTTGTGGGTCGGAGCGCTCGAGCAGGCGACGCACTTCATCGGCGGAACTGCGGCTGGAATTTACTGGAAGGACATCACCGTTCAGGGTGAACTTCACTACGTTTACAATGTTGAACCGTCCAGCGTGGACGCTTATTTCAATAAGTATATCCGTTTCGATCCGAGTTTGACGGCTCAATTTTTTTTCAAGGTCGAGGAGATTTACAGCACGACCAACGTTTTGCCCTACAGCGAGTTCGTCGAGACGACTTTCTATAAGGAGTGGGTCAAGCCGAACGGTTGGGCCGATCATTTGGCTGCCACGCTCGACAAATCCGCAACGAGCTTCGCTCAGTTCGGGGTATTCCGAAACGAGCGCCAAGGGCTTGCCGACGACAATATGCGGCAGCGCATGGGTCTGCTGGTTCCTCACGTGCGCCGCGCGGTGTTGATCGGCAATGTCATCGACCTTCAAAAGACAAAGGCCGGAAATCTATCAGATGCGCTCAACCGGCTCGACGCCGGCGTTTTTCTGTTGGACGATCATTGTCATATTGCATTCTCCAACATGGCCGCGCAAGCGCTGCTCGATGATGCGACGATTTTAAGAACCGTCAACAATGCATTGATCGCCGTGGACCCACAGGCGGCACAGCTATTGCGGAATGTTATCGCCGCCGCGAGCGGTGGCGATGGCGCTGTCGGCGCGAATGGTGTTGCCATTCCGCTGTCCAGTCAGCCTGGCCAGAATTGGGTCGCTGATATCCTGCCACTGACCTCGGGGGCCCGCCAACAAGCCGGGGGCCGACATTCTGCGGTCGCTGCCGTCTTCGTCCGAAAGGTATCAATGGCGGCGCCTTATCCGACCGAAGTGGCGGCGCGACAATTTCAGCTCACGCCGAGCGAAGTGCGGGTCCTTGATGCGGTGCTGAAAGTAAGCGGAGTATCTGAGATAGCGGAGGCGCTTGGCGTCAGCGAGTCCACCGTGAAAACTCATCTCCAGAATATCTTCGGAAAGACCGGCGTGCGCCGCCAGGCTGACTTGATCAAGCTTGTTGCGGCACATCCCAGGCCGTTTCCGGGGTAAGAGAGGACGGTCTACCTTTTGAAACTCGTCGTGCGAGGCCAGCCCTTCGAGGCTATGGCAGTGAGACCGGGGCCGAAAAAGGCGCATGGACCCACGGCGGGTATCGGACCATATTAGCCGGGCATCACTTTGTTCGACGAGCAAGGGAGCCACCGAATGTACGCCAACATTCTCTTGAGCACGGATGGATCGGACGTCGCGAAAAAAGGCGTTGAGCATGGCATTGCCTTGGCGAAGGCCTTGAACGCCAGGCTGACAATCATCACCGTGACGGAAGCGCTGCCGGTCGACTATGGCGGCGGACACGACTCGGGATGGATTCCGACGCAGGACGAGGTTGATAGCTATGACGCAGCCTGCAAGGCCCGTGCGGGCAAAGTGCTCGATGAAGCTCGCGCCATGTCGGAGCAGATCGGCAAGCCGGCAGAACTCCTGCATGTTCCGAATGCGCACCCGGCCACTGCGATCATTGAAACGGCAAAATCGAGGGGTTGCGACTTGATCGTCATGGCCACTCACGGGCGTCGCGGTCTCAGGAAGCTGTTTTTGGGCAGCCAGACATCCGAGGTCCTGGTGAACGGAAGCGTGCCCGTATTGGTGGTGCCGAAGCCGGCATAGTGCAGGGCTTACCTGGCGCCGCTTGCCTGGCACCGCTTGTCTGTTTCGCCGAGCTGGCGCACAAGAACATTGACCGCCCTCCAGCGGCAGGAGAATTTCATGACGAGTGAAAAAGGCCCGAACATCAAGAAGAAGCAGAAATGCAAAAATTGTGAAGGCAAAGGTTTGCTCAAGAAGGGCGACAAGGTGGTGAAGTGTCAGCGCTGCAAAGGCACGGGCGTGCGGTGATGTTGAGTTGATGAACTCTCGGGAACGAACGACGTTCCCGTCAACGCGATCGGGCACATTGTTCGCCCCGACCGAAGAGTGAAGCCAGGCTGCACGAGGTTATCCGACGCGCGTGACCGTCTAATCTCCCTATCATGAGAGGGAGACCGACCATGACGAGTGATGCGATGACCGGCAGGGCTCAGCGGCACGAGTCCCCATCCCTGCTGTTGCCGGCCTTGCGCAATTTCTACGAGATCTCAAATCCGGTTTCCTATGCGCTTCTGCGCGTTGCCTTCGGATTGATCCTGCTCACGCACGGGCTGCCAAAACTGCTCGGCGAGTCCCACGGCGCCATGGCCAATCCGTTCGCGAGCTCCGTGAACTTCATCACGAATTCGCTGCATCTTCCAGCCCCGATACTGTTCGGGTATTTTGTGATGTACCTGGAAACGTTCGGGGCCGTCATGCTCGCGGCAGGGTTCTTCACCCGGCTCATCGCACCCATGATCGCCGTGCAGATGGCGATGATCTGCCTGATCCATTACCCCAAATGGGCCTGGATCGATCGAGGCATGGAGTACCCGTTCCTGCTGGGCCTCGTTGCCCTGCACATTTCGTTTCGCGGCGGAGGGCGGTTCTCGGTGGACCGCTTGATTGGAAGGGAGCTTTGAGAGGGCGTGCTGGACGAACCAGTGTCACCTGGCTCGCTCAGCCGCCTTCAAGTTCGTCGATCATCCAGGCGATGAACGCGTTGGCCGCCGGCGAATCCGCGCGCTCTGAGGCCGGCACGATGGCGAGGCCATCCGCAAACGGCACGAACTGGGCTGGCGCGACCAGCCTGCCGGCGAGGAGGTCGTCGTGGACCATCCGGCGCTCGACCAGCGCCACGCCGAGGCCGGACAACGCGGCCTCGATGCAAAGATGCGTGTGCGGAAAGCTGAGCTCGGCCTTGCTGGTGATCTTCCGGTCGGCGTTGTCCTGCCAGACGTTCCAGGCGCGCGAAGTGTGCTCGTGCACGATGCGCGTCTCGCACGACACCCGGCGCCCCTTGACCGACACCGGATAGTCCGGTGCGCAGACGGGGCCGAAGGCGACGTCGGCCACGCGGATGGCGCGCGCCTGGTCGCGCTCGGGATAGGACTGACGGTCCCAGGCAACGACGAGATCCGCGCCCTGGTGGCGGATCTCGCGGGCCGACGTCATCGATAGCCGCACCCGCATGCCGGGATGACGGCGATAGAAGCCCGCAAGATGCGGCACCAGCCAACGCATCGCGAAGGTGGCGCTGCAAGCAACGTGGACACTGGGCGCGCGCGCCTCGTCGAGCATCCGCAGCCAGGCGTGCTCGAGATGATCGAGCGCCTGCGCGACAGCCGGCAGCAGTTCTTCGCCCTGCCGGCTCAGCCGCAGGCCGGTCCCCGCCTTGTCGAACAGCGCCGTGCCGGCGTGCTCCTGCAGGGCACGAATCTGCTTGCTGACGGCGCCATGCGTCCGGCCCAGCTCCTCGGCGGCGCGCGTGACCGAGCCCAGCCGCGCCGTCGCTTCGAAGGCTTTGAGTGCGAACAATGGCGGCAGGCGACGTGCCAAGCGGAGCTCCTATTTGTGAATAATACTCACGCATTGGCGAAGCGAAGTCGATAGCAGCTTTGTACGTAGCGCGATAGTTAGCGTGAAATTCAAGCAATTGGATGCCTGCGCGGCCTAATTGCCGTGCATATGGCTCACCATGCCGACAAGGATGAGAGCACGCCCATGACAGCCATCACAGAGATCGCCGCCAGCGAAATTCTCGACAGCCGCGGCAACCCGACCGTCGAGGTCGAGGTTGGCCTCGCGGACGGCGCGCGCGGCCGCGCCGCGGTGCCGTCCGGAGCATCGACAGGCGCGCATGAAGCGCATGAGCTGCGCGATGGCGGCCCGCGTTTTCACGGCAAGGGCGTCCTGCGGGCGATCGAGGCCGTCAACACCGAGATCAGCAGCGCCTTGCGCGGCCGGGACGCGTTCGCACAGGCGTCCATCGACCGCACCATGATCGATCTCGACGGCACGCGCGGCAAGAGCCGTCTCGGTGCCAACGCCATCCTCGGCGTGTCGCTGGCGGTGGCCAAGGCCGCGGCTGCCTCCATCGACATTCCGCTCTACCGCTATGTCGGCGGCGCCAACGCGCGGCTACTGCCTGCCCCCGGCATGAACGTCATCAACGGTGGCGCGCACGCCGACAATCCCCTCGACTTCCAGGAATTCATGATCATGCCGATCGGCGCTGCGACGTTCGCGGACGCAATCAGGATGGGCTCGGAAATCTTCCACACCCTCAAGCAGCACCTGATGCGCGCAGGCCACCAGACCAATGTCGGCGACGAAGGCGGCTTCGCGCCGAACATGCGCGACGCGCACGAGGCGATCGAGACCATCCTCGCGGCGGTCGAAGCGTCCAGCTACAGGCCGGGCCAGGACGTCGCGCTGGTCATCGACCCCGCGTCATCGGAGTTCTTCGAGGACGGCGCCTATCACTATCGCGGCGAGAAACTGGTGCGGTCGGTCGAACAGCACGTTGCCTATCTCCTCGACATCGTTCGGCAGTATCCGGTCTGCTCGATCGAGGATCCGATGGCCGAGACGGACTTTGCCGGCTGGCAACTGATCACTCGTGAGCTAGGATCCAGCTGCCAGCTCACCGGCGACGACGTCTTCTGCACCAATCCTGAATTGCTCGACGCCGGCATTCGTGCGGGCATTGCCAATTCCATTCTGGTCAAGGTCAACCAGATCGGGACCCTCACGGAGGCCCTGCAAACCGTCACCCGCGCCCACAAGGCCGGCTACACCGTTGTGATGTCGCATCGCTCCGGCGAAACCGAAGATACGACGATCGCCGATCTCGCTGTCGCCACCCAGTGCGGACAGATCAAGGCAGGCTCTCTTTCGCGGTCCGATCGCACGGCCAAATACAACCGTCTCATGCGGATTGAGCGTGAGCTTGGCACTGAGGCCTGTTACGCGGGCCTCAGCGCGTTCAACGTGGCACTGCCCGCCTGGAGTTCCGCGGTTGCCGACACAGCGCCTTGCATCAACACCCCTTCCTCTGATAATGAAACGACGTTCTAAAATGCGACTGACCTTTGCGTGGAAGGGAAACGATGTCTGTTGGATTTCGAATTTTGCCGCGGAAACGCAAGGTCGGCGCCGACGTCGTCGCCCGTTTCGTCCCGTTGCCGGTCGCCAATGTCAGCGACAGCATGTCCCGCCTGACGGCCGGCGGCGCGCGGCTTCGTCCGATGCACCAGGGTGGCGGGCTCGCGGGCCCAGCGCTGACTGTCAAGACAGCCCCAGGCGACAATCTAATGGTCCACAAGGCGATTGCGCTCGCCGAACCCGGCGACGTCATCGTCGTCGATGCCGGCGGCGACCTGACCAATGCCATCACCGGCGAGATGATGTTGATGCAGATGGTCAAGCGCGGTGTGGCTGGCCTGGTCATCAACGGCGCGATCCGCGACGCCGGCTTTATCCGCGGCCAGAAGTTTCCGGTTTTCGCGGCGGGAGTCACGCACCGCGGCCCGTACAAGAATGGGCCGGGCGAAATCAACGTTCCGATCGCGATCGACGGGATGGTGATCGAGCCCGGCGACCTCATCATCGGAGATGATGATGGCCTGCTCTGCGTGCCGTTTGATCAGATCGATGCGGTGTTCAAGGCGTCAACGGCGAAGTTTGAGGCCGAGCAGAAGCAGATGGCCAATATCGAGGCCGGCACCCATGACGCCTCCTGGGTGGATCGGCAATTGCGTGAGTTGAAGTGCGAGGGCGTCGATTGAGACGCCTTCGGCTAGTTGGCTAGAAGCCGAACAATTCGGTGGGATTGTCGACCAGGATGCGCCGGCGCGTGAGTTCCTCCGGCGCCCAGTCCGCGAGCAGATCGAGCAACAGGGCATCATCGGGCTTTGTGCCACGCTGGGTCGGATGCGGCCAATCCGTACCCCACAAGATGCGCTCCGGCGCCGCCTGCACGTAAGCCCGCGCAACTTCGCTGGAGTCGGCATAGGGCGGACCGAGCTTGCTGTCCTCATAGGGCTCAGTGACCTTTACCCAAGTGCGGCCCTCATCCAGCATGCGACGGACCGCGGCAAACGCGGGATGCTTGACGCCGTCCGGCTGCGGGATACGTCCGAGATGGTCGATCACCACCCTCGTGGGAAGCGAGCGGATGACGCTCTCATGGGTGACGATCTGATCGCCGGTCATCAGGATCTGCACGTGCCAACCGAATGGGCTCACCCGTCTTGCGAGCGTGGTCAGCATCTCCGGTGTGGTCGTCCCCCAGGTCTGGGGAGAAACGAAATTGACGCGGATGGCACGGACGCCTGCATCCGTCAGTGTTTGCAGTTCCGCATCCTTGACGTCGGTGTCGACGACGGCAACACCGCGCGACGCCGAGCCGAGCTGGCCCAGCGCATCCACAAGACACCGGTTGTCGACCCCGTAGGTGGATGGCTGCACCACGACACTCCTGCTGGTGCCGAGCCGGCGCTGGAGATTTCGATAATCAGCGACGGTTGCACCGGGTGGAAAGCCCTGGTGCCAATGCGGTGAGACGGGAAACCGTCCGTCGTAGATGTGATGATGGCAGTCGCACGCACCCACAGGAGCGCTCAGGCGCGGCGGCGCCGACCCGGTGCTGTTGGGCACCGCCTGCTCGACCCCGGCAGCCAAGGCGCCTGTGCTCGCAGCCAGCATGCCTGCGAGAATGCCGCGTCGGGTGATGACTTGCTTCGGACTGTTGTTGCGCACGCTCATGGTTTCACCGCCACCATTTCGGTTGCGCGCGCGGCGTTTCGGCCAAGCACCAGGACACAGGCTGCGGCCACCGCACAAAGCAGCGCAAGCGGTAACATCCCGAGTACGAAGCTACCTGTCTGCTCTTTGACAATTCCGACCACGTTGACCATCAGGCCGCCGCCGATCAGGTTGGAGATCGCGTTGATCCCGGCAAGGCCTGCCGCGAGCGTGCTCGCCGAAAGCCAGCTTGACGAAAGCGCCCAGAATGGCCCCTTGAAGGCATACGCGCCCACCAGACAGCACGTGACCATGATGACCGTCGGCACGATTGCAGTTCCGGTCATGCCCAATGCAGCGAAGCCTCCGGCGGCGAGCAAGAGCGGAATGGCCGTGTGCCAGCGGCGCTCATCTGTCCTGTCCGAATGGCGTCCCCACAACACCATGAGCACGGTCGCGATGCCGTATGGGATCGCATTGACAAAGCCAGTCTGGAGGTTCGAGAGGCCGAACGACTTCAACAATTGCGGTTGCCAGACCGACAGCACACTGCCGGTGGCGGAGGCGCCGGAGCAAACCAAAGCCATGACAAGAAAATACTTGTTGGTCGCGAGCTGCCAGAGGGAGAGATGTCCGACCGGCTTGCGCGCGGCCGCATCCGTCTCCATGCGTCCGATCAGCCACTCCCGCTGCTCTGCGGTGAGCCAGGACGCCTGCGCCGGCTTGTCGGTCAGAACGAACAGGCACACGAGACCCAGCAGAATGGTCGGCAACCCTTCCAGGATGAAGAGCCACTGCCACCCTCGCAGACCGAGAGCGCCGTCGAGTTCGAGCAGGCCGACAGACAGGGGCGAGCCCAGGAAAGTGGCGAGCGGGATCGAAACCGTGAACGTCGCCAGGATGCGCGCCCGATATTGCGACGGAAGCCAATAGGTCAAATAGAGGATCGCACCTGGAAAAAAGCCGGCTTCCGCTGCGCCCAGAATAAAGCGCATGGCGTAGAGCGAATAAGGCCCGACGACGAAGGCCATGCACGCGGTCACCAATCCCCAGGTGATCATGATGCGCGCGATCCAGCGCCTGGCGCCGAATTTCTGGAGAGCCAGGTTGCTTGGCACTTCCACCAGAAAATACGAGACGAAGAACAGGCTGGCGGCAAAGCCGAACATCGCCGGCGTGAGCCCCAAATCCTTGTTCATCTGGAGCGCTGCGAAGCCGACGTTGACGCGATCGAGCAGCGCAAAGAAGTAGCAGATCATCAGGAACGGCACGAGGCGCAGGATAACCCTGCGCATCGTCACCTTCTCTATCGGGTCGATTTCCGTTTGAGCGGCCGTCACGTCTCTCTCCCTGTTGTTATTGGTCTTATTCGGCCGCTTTCGCCGTTACCTGCATCCTGGCCGCGATCGCATCAATGGCGATCTTATAGTTTTCCGGAACGATGCCCTTGAAATGCTCTTTCAGACCCAGGCTGTCCTTCCAGCGCAGCCGCGCCACCGTGGCGCGCGCCATCAGCGGCTCGATCCCGGCATCTGCGACCGCCTCGGCGGCCATCTCGACCTCTTCGGTGCGCCGCTTGGCATGGATGACGCCGGAGGGCGTCAGGCTCTCAACGGTGTCCATGAACGGACGCGTGAGCGTCTTCGACGCCGAGGCCAATACGGTCTCCTCCAGACCGTAGGACCGGGCCGCCAACAGCGTCTCATCGATCAGTGCCTCGATGCCCTTGATCAGGACGGAGCGAAGGATCTTGATGCCCGAAGCCGTGCCGAGCTTCTCGCCTGCGAATTCGATGCTCATGCCCCAGGGCACGAGCAGGTCGACGACGCGCGGCCCGGCGGGACCACTCGACATCATGTGCATCGCATAGCCGTGCTTGGGCGTCCCCATGATGGAGCCGTCGCCAAGCGTGGCACCGGTCTTGGCGAGCCGCTCGGCCACGCCGTATTTCACCTTGGGCGTGGCGGAGGCGAAGTCGAGGAAGGTGTGGCGGCCATCGAGCACGGATGCGAACGCGGTTGCGCTTTCGAGCGACCTGGAGCCCGGCGTGACGCTGAAGATCAGCTCCGCTGCATCCGCCAGCTCTTGATTGGACTTCACCAGCGTGACGCCTGCCGCCTTGGCGCGCCCCTGGATCAGATCGGCATACGGGCCGTCGAAGGCGTATTTGTCGTAGCAGAAGATCTGCTTCAGGCCGGCCTCGCGCAGTCCTTTGCCCAGCGTGCTGCCGATCTCGCCGTAACCGACCAGACCAAGGCGGAACTGCTTTCGTTCGCTCATTTCTAAATTCCTTTCGAGAGGGTTGCGATCGGGCTGGTGCGGCTGTCAGCCGCTCCGGTCTGTCGCTGGAGACTGACACCAACCACCCGGATCAGGATGGCGGCCAAAGCAAGAAATGCGGCCACCGACATCAGGGCCCACGAGAAGCTGTCGGTCGACTGCTTGATCACACCAATGAGATAAGGACCGACGAAGCCACCGAGATTGCCGATCGAGACGATCATCGCCAGGCCGCCGGCGGCCGCGCTGCCGGTGAGGAAGCTCGACGGGATCGGCCAGAAGGTGGACTGGTAGCACATGATCCCGATCACCGCGCCGCACAGCGCCACAACCGAGGTGAGCGCCGAAGACGTCGCGTAGCTGCAGGCTACCAACGACACCGCCCCCAACAGCAACGCGCTGGCCACAAACCAGCTTCGTTCCCCGCCCTTGTCCGACAGGCGGGCCCACAGCATCATCGTGATGGCGCCGCAGATGTAAGGGACAGCAGCGATAAAGCCGACGGCAACGACACCGAAGCCGAGGCCCTTGATGATTTGCGGCATCCACAGCCCAAGGCCGACGGAGCCGATGATGGCGCAGAAATTGACGGCTGCGCACACAAGGACCCGCCAATTCAGGAAGGCGTCCTTGAGCCGCGATGAGTGCTTGGCGGCAATGGCCTGACGCTCCGCCGCCAACACCTCGGCAAGCCAGCTCCGCTCCTCAGGGCTCAACCATTTGGCCTGTTCGGGCTTGTCGGTGAGCGTGAAGAAGCACACGAAACCAAGAATTATTGCGGGCAGACCTTCAAGGATCAGGAGCCACTGCCAACCGTGCAACCCCGCCACACCATCGATGGTGAGCAGCGAACTCGATATCGGCGCGCCGATGATGTTCGCGATCGGGATGCCGAGCAGAAATGCCGCGGTCGCCGTCCCCCGCGCACGCGCCGGAAACCAGTATGTAAAATAGAGAAATACGCCGGGCGTGAAGCCGGCTTCGCCTAGCCCGAGCAGGAAGCGCATCGCGCCGAAACTCACAGGACCGACCACGAACGCCGTTGCGGCCGAGATCACGCCCCACGTGATCAGGATGCGGGCGATCCACTTGCGCGCGCCGATGGCCTGCAAGGCCAGATTGCTCGGCACTTCGGCCAGGAAATAGCCGAAGAAGAACAGCCCGGCGCTCCAACCGAATTCGGACGGCGAGATGCCGAGGTCGTGGTTCATCGTCAGGCTGGCGATGCCGACGTTCACCCGGTCGAGATAGGCGATGATGTAGCAGAGCAGCAGGAACGGCACGATCCGCCACAGCACCTTCGAGAGGATCTTCTCCTGCTCAGGTGTGAAGCCCGAGCCGGCTGAGGCGGCAGCGACACTTGCCATGGGTTTCCTCCGGGCGGCCGGTGTTTCCCGGCCATGAGGCGGCTTACCAAAAATAGAACGCCGTTGCAATTTATTTTGAAACGGCGTTTCATTTTACGTGAAGGCGCCGAGGCGCCTGCGTCGCGCGACTGGACGTGTTCCCTGGGAAAAGTGGAGCGCTGGCCATCGGTTAGGGGGCCTGCATGCGGCAGCGCCGATCGACACGACCACTAGTCGGCGTGCGAGAACATCGGCATGCCCGGCGTTTCGAGCTCGGCGCGCAGCAGGGTTCCGGTGCGGCTCTCGGTGATGAAGAGGCTCTTTCGTTGCGGCCCGCCAAAAGCCAGGTTGGTCGTACCGACGCCCGCGCAGGAGACGATGCGGTCGAGCGGCTCAGCCAGCGGCGACAACCGCCATACCGAGCCGAAGCCGGTGTGGCAGACCAAGAGGTTGCCGCCGTCGTCCAGCGCCAGTCCGTCGGGACCACCAGGACCGCCATGCAAATGCGAGAAGATGCCGACCTTTGTGGTCAGGCCGCTCGCCGGCAGCGGCACGCGCCAGATCTGGTTCGCCCGCGTCACAGCGACGAGCAGAAAACTTTCCTCGGGATCAACGACGATGCCGTTCGGACTCGGGATCGTGTTGATCAGACAGGTGAGCCGGCCATCCGGCGTGAGTTTCCAGACGCGGCCCGTGGGATCATGCATCCCGGTCTGCCCCTGGTCGGTGAAATAGAGATTGCCCGACGGCGCAAAGATGAGATCGTTCACGCCCTTGAAGCTCTCGCTCGCCGCTGTCTCCAGAAATGGCGTTACGGCGCCGCTGGAAGAATCCAGCAGCATGATCCCGCGCTTGTAGTCGGTGATGAACACGCGGCCGTCGCGATGAATCTTCAGCCCGTTCGGCCATCCATCATACTCGGACACGAGCTCCCACGCGCCTTCCGCGCTGACACGGAAGATGCGTCCATAGGGAATATCGGTGACATACAATCGGCCCTGCCGATCGAAGGATGGCCCTTCAAGGAAGCAGTCGATCTCACGTCCGCCCTGATTGGCATCCGCCCATGAGGTGCGGCGCGGCTTGCGGAACTGATCCGGAAGCCGCGTGAAGGTGCTGGTTTCGATCCGACGCGGCGGGTTGAAGAACGTCATGGGACGACCTTTGGGACGACCTTTGGGAAACCATAGAGCTCGACAGGATTATCCACCAGGATGCGCTTGAACGCGACGTCGTCGCCTGCGCATTGCGCAAAAAGGTCGAACAACCGCGCGTCATCCGGCTTGCGCTCCTTCGGCTCGGAGGGATGCGGCCAGTCACTGCCCCAGACCAGCCGCTCAGGCGCTGCCTTGACGTAGGCTGCCGCAACGGCGCCTGCGTCAGCGTAATCCGGCGCGCCCTGCTTGCTCGAGACATAGGGACCTGACAGCTTCACCCAGGTCTTGCCGCGGTCGAGCAGGCCTCGGATGATCTTGTAAGGCGCGCTCTCCAGGCCAGCCGGCTGCGGTATCTGAGCCAAATGGTCGAAGACGAGACGCCCAGGCAAAGAGACAAGAAGGTCCGCGTTTGTCCTCAATCTGCTTGGGACGCATGTTGATCTGGCAGTGCCAGCCGAGATTGGCGAGCCTCGGGGCGAGCAACTTGAGAGAGTCTAACGTCAACACGCCCGGAAAACCGAGATTGAAGCGGACGCCGCGCACACCCTGCTCGTCGAGCCTTCGCAGATCGGCGTCCGATATATCCTCGGGCACCACCGCGACCACACGAAAGTTCTCCGCGCCGAGCGCCTGTCGCGACGCGATCTGCAACCGGTTGTCGGTGCCATAAGTGGAAGGCTGGATGATGACGCCACGCGTCGTGCCGATCCGGCGTTGCAGTGCGCGATAATCCTCGGGCAAGGCGTCGTCGGGCAGCAATGTCGCGCCCTTCGCGATCGGATAGTTCTTGTCATAGGTGTGGAAGTGGCAATCGACCGCGCCGGCGGGCGGGACGAAACGTGGCTTCTCGGAGCCGTTCGACCAACGCACCTCCTGCGCTGTCCCGACGTGCGGAAGAACGGAGGCGCCCAGTCCGACCAGAACGGCTCTCCGCGTGAGCGATGCTGCTGCCACGACGTTTGTCCTCCCCCATCGTTGTTATGGAGAAGGCTTATAGGCCCGCCGATGTCCGCGCAAGTTAAAACGAAACGCCGTTTCGTTTTAGACTATGCCGTCCGTTTGCGTGCATTCTTCCCCGTGCCGGAGGACGGAGTTCCCCCACACGCCAGGGTGAGCTTGCTTGCAGCCTCGACCAGCGCCCCTTTGATCTGCTCCGCCCGCGCTGTCGTGAGCCGGCTGACTGGCCCCGAGATCGCGAGCGCCCCGACCAGGGAGTCGGCAATGCCGAAGACGGGCATGGCGAGAGCGGCCGCATGAGGATCCGTCACGCCAGACGTAAACAGCGGCAGTTCGTCGTCCGATTCAGGCGGACCGGACTCGTACCGCCGCAGCGTTTGAGCGATGGCAGATTTGTCCATGGGACGTGTATCGCCCGGCTGCACGGTCATCCGGATCCGATTGGTGGTCTCCACCCTGAAAAGACACAGCCTGTCTTCACCGTTTCGAATATAGAAGGACGTCGTCTCCCCCGTCTTCGCCGCGAGTTGCTCGAGGACAGGCATGACGTGATCGGACAGACGAAACGCCTGCTGATAGGCAGTGCCGAGACGCAAGGTCTCCGCATCAAGCCGGTAAGAGCCGTCCGGCAGGCGCGCGAGGAGCCGATATTGCTGCAACGACAAGGCAAGCCGCAGGATCGTGCTCTTGACCAGACCGGTCCGCTCCGCCAATTCGGCCAGGCTCAAGGCGCCATCCCCGCGACGAAACGCGGTCAATACCGCGAGTGCCCGTTCGGCCGCTGACACGCCCTTCAATGCGGGCGGCTTCTTCACAGTCTGCTTTGCCATCTCAAATCCTCGTCCCGGCCATCCCTACGGCATTCTCGCCGCAGGTAGAAGAGCCTTACGAAGCTTCATTGGGCGAGCTGGCCAAGCAAGCTACGCGCGGCAAGCAGATCGACAGTTTCGAAGCCTTCGCTGAACCTGTTGTAAACCGGCTCCAGCAACTCCATGGCCTCGCTTTGGCGGCCGTGATTGGCCTGCAATCTGGCGAGATTCATGGCCGCCCGCAGCTCCCAGGCCAGTGCACCTTGCTTGCGTGCCATCGCCACCGCTTGCAGAAAGAGAGTGGCTGCCGCGTCGGCGTCACCATCCGATTGCGCCAACAGTCCTTTCACCCGCAGGACCTCGGCCGTGCACCAATGTTCTCCGTTACGATCCCTGCTCGCCAGCTGCGCCATCAGGGACACAGCATCAACGTATCGATCCGCCGCAATTGCGGATTCACTGAGGTGAGCCAGGATGAGAGGAACGAACACTTCGTATTGCATTTCGGCCAATAGTCGCAGCCCTTCGGCCGCCAGCGGCATCGCTGCATCGAACTGATTCCGCCTCGTCTGGCACAGGGCCAAAAGGCAATTACCAATCCCCACCTGGGGCTTTATCGAATGGGTTCTGGCATGCTCGATCAGCTCGACAATGTCGTGCTCGACGGAATCGATGTCGGTATCGGACAAGTACCGGTGGAAGCTGGCCCATGTCATCGCAACGCTGAGCGGCATTGCGAATTGAAGCGGCCTTGCCGCCGCCAGCACGCGCACCCCCAACAACTGGGCCTGCTCGGGAAACCCCTGCATCCACACCGTGCTCGCGAGATTGCCGAGCGTATCCACGCGACGGTCGTAGCCGATCGCATTGACCTGCGCGAGCCGCGCCTTTTCCGTATCGATGTCGAGCGAACGCTGGAGATGCGTTCGCGCCTCCGCAAGCTTGCCGAGATGATGCAGCGAGTGGCCCAGCATCCATTCCGCCAGAGCGGTCGGACCCGGATCAGTCAGCCTCTTCGCATCCTCGGCACAACGCTGAGCAAGTTCGAGCGCCTCATCATAGCAGGTACGGATGCTGCTCCCCCACGACGCCAGGTAGCGCAGTATCAACTGCCCCTGGGTTTCGCGAACGGTTCTTTCCAGCGTCCTGGTCCAGGCGACCATTGCCTCCACCGAGAAGCTCGTCGTGAACAACTGGGAGCTCGCGAGCGCCAGATGGATCACGATCTGCTGATCAGTCGCCTTGCCATCCTCGCGGCTTGGCGCAACCGCGCCGGCCAGGATCGTCCATTCACGGCATTCGGCAAACAAAGCCTTGCTCAACCAGATCGAGCTCGCATAGCTCGTCAGGTTGACACCGATCCCTGGATCGCCGTCGCGTCCAAACGCCCAATGCAGCGCGGCGCGGATGTCGTCGAGATGCGAGACCAAGGCGCGCCGCTCATCTGTCGGCAAATCCGCCTCATTCGCCGTCTTCAACAATGCGCAATAATATTCGGCGTGCGCGCGCCGGAATTGGCCGAGCTCTCCGGCATCGGCCAATTTCAGCGCGGCATAAGTGCGGGTCGTGTCAAGGAGCCGATAGCGCGCGCTCGATCCCGTGGTGTCGGCAGAGGCAAGCGATTTCATCAGCAGTCCGCCGACTGCGTCGAACACCTCTTCCGCCCCGGCCCCCTGACCTCGTGCGACCTGGTACGCGGCTTCGAGCGTGAAGCCTGTGACGAATACGGACAGGCGCCGTAAAATCGTGCGCTCGACCTCCGACAACAGGTTGTAACTCCAGTCAAGCGTCGCGCCCAGTGTTTGATGACGCGGCGGAGCCGTCCGCCGTCCGGGCCAACGCAAGGCAAATTCGGTGTCGAGCAGCCTTGCAATCTCTTGCAAACCATAGGCTTCGACACGCCCCGCCGCCAACTCGATAGCGAGTGCGTTGCCGCCAAGCTTGCGGCAGATATTGCCGGCGATCTTGACGTCCTGGTCCGTCAGATTGATCTGCCCGCCGCTCGTCGTCGCGCGCTGCAGGAAGAGTTTGACGGCCGGGAAGTCGAGCAACTCGGCCGCCGTCAAACCGGGGCCGTCAGGCGGAGTCTCGAGGGGAGACAGCCGGTAGACGTTTTCGCCACCGACGCGCAGGACTTCTCGGCTGGTCACGAGCAAATGAAGCTGCGGCAGCTCGGCAAAAAGCCTCTCCGACAGCACCGCCGCCTCCGAAATAAGGTGTTCGGAGCCGTCGAGAATCAGCAGGACGGGCCTGCCACGCAAATGACTGACCAGTCCCGGAATCGGGTCGCCAGACTGAACCGGCAGGCCGAACGCGGAGACGACGGCTGGCGCCAGCAGGCGCGGATCGGAGACCGGGCTCAGCTCCACAAAGCAGACGGCGCCAAAAAATTCCGGCAGCAATGTATGCGCGACCGACAGCACGACCGTCGTCTTGCCCAATCCGCCTGGTCCGACGATGGTCACGAACCGCTCGGCTGTCAGCTTGCGACAGATTCCGCGAACGATCTTGTCGCGCCCAACCATTTGCACGAGCAACGGTGGCAGAGGGTAGTGAGCTTCAGGAAAATCATCGGCAGTCGGCAAACCTGCCGTGTCCCGCGACGTCGGCGCAATGAAGCAATAACCGCGGCCCGGCACATTGGTGAGGTATCGCTCGCCGCCTTCGCCGGTTTCGAGGGCTTTGCGCAAGGCCGTGATATGGACCCGAAGGGTGACCTCTTCGACGAAAACCCCGGGCCAAACCTTGGCGATCAGCTCTCTCTGGCCAACCACTTCACCTGCATGCTCGACCAGAACAAGCAGGATATCGAACGCACGGCTGCCAAGCTTGACCGCCTCATCAACCTTCTTGAGAACGCGCTCTGCGGGAAACAACTGAAACGGACCGAAGGAGACGACCTCCTGGGTACGTGGGCTGCTCGTTGGAATAGCCGTCTGCAAGCCAAATTCTTCTTCAGGATGAAGCAACGATCGAGTGAAAGGCTTGAGTCTTGGCCCGGACCGCCGCGGAGAAGGGTGCGCTTGCCCCGATCTTAATGGCTAAGCCTCAGGGATAAAAGCGGAAAGTCGGCACGCTGGCGGACGACGTCGTCATCAGCCAGGCGAGTGCGACCGCGGCTGAAGAGGCGCGGACGAGCAGACTGCGGGGCGCTATTGCGTGTGCCACGCAGGCCCCCATCTGTCTGACCAGACCAACCACTCAAGTCAGGACACCTTACATGGCCAAGCTCGACGGAATGATCGCTCTCATCAGCGGAGGCACGACCGGCATCGGCGCTGAGACAGCCAAACTCTTCCAATCCGAAGGCGCAACGGTCATCGTCACCGGCTCCAGCGAGCGCTCGGTGGAATCCGCCAAGGTGGCGCTGCCCGGGATCGAGGTGCTGCTCTCGGACGCCGGCAACGTGGCCGCCACTCAGATGCTGGTCGACAAGGTCAAGGCCAGGCACGGCCGCATCGACGTCCTGTTCGTCAACGCCGGCATCGCCAAGTTCGCGCCGATCGCACAAGTCGATGAGGCGCTTTACGACAGCCAGTTCAACATCAACGTGAAGGGCGCGTTCTTCCTGATCAAGCATGCCATTCCAGTCATTCCGGACGGCGGCGCGATCATTCTGACCGCTTCGGTGGCGGGCGCGGGCGGCGGCTTGGGAGGCAGCACCATATACGGCTCGACCAAGGCGGCGCTGCGTTCGTTCGGTCGCACGATCGCCAAAGAGCTGACGCCGCGCGGCATTCGGGTCAACACCATCAGCCCCGGTCCGATCATCACCCCGATCCTCGACAAAGGCGGCCTCACCCCCGCCCAGAAGGATAACTTCATCGAAGGCGCCAAGACGCGCATCCCGCTTGGCCGCACTGGTACGGTCGCCGAAGTGGCCGCAGCAGCGCTCTACCTTGCCGCCGACGCCACCTACACCACCGGCGCCGAACTGTTCGTCGATGGCGGTCTGATCGACCTATAGCGGCCCTCGAAGGTGCGATGTGGTGCCCGCGCCGGACGCGGCGAGGGATCATTGTCGCGCCCCTAAGGTCATTGTCGACCGGCATCCTTGTAGGGATGGCGGATGACGCGGATTGCGCCAGCTTCACACCAGCTTTGCACCAGAAACTACCGCAACGGGACGCTACGGTCGCGCTCGGTGGACCCCGCAAGCACAGCTGCAGCGAACTGATGAATCGACAAGAGCGCCGGACCGCGGCCAAACAAACCAAACCGGTCGCACCTCAACGTTTGCCGCAACATTTTGAGGCCGTAAAACAGGGCAAGTCACTGTTTGATCTCGGCCGGTATGCCGAAGCCCTGGAATGCTTCAACATATTCGAGAAGCACAATCCAAATATCGCAGCTCTCTATCAAACGCGCGGCCTTTGCTTGCAGCGGCTGGGCCGGTTCGAGGAAGCGCAGGCCGACTTCGAGAGATCCATTGCGCTGAACCCCCGCGAGGCGGAGACGCACAAGAACCTTGGCTCGCTGCATGCGAGATTTGGCCGGATGGAGCAGGCATTTGCGAGCTTCGATCGCGCGCTCGCACTTCGTCCGAATTTTTCCGCAGCGCTCAACGAGAAGGCCCGGGCGTTGTGGAGCCTGCATTTGCTGGACGAGGCTTTCGCAGCCTTCCATCAATCGCTGGCGGTTGACCCCGGCAATGCGGACACGATCTGGAATCTCGCACTGCTTCAGATGCTGACCGGAGATTTCGAGCGGGGCTGGTCGGGACGCGAGGCCCGTTGGAAAGCGTCGTCTCTCGGCCTCGTCGATCGTGGTTTTTCGCAGCCCCTCTGGCTTGGTGACGAGCCGATCGAAGGCAAGACCATCTTGCTGCATGCCGACGAGGCATTGGGCGATGCAATCCAGTTTGCGCGCTATGCGCCCATCGTGGCCGTGCTCGGGGCTCAGATCATTCTGGAGGTCCAGCCTCCGATCCAGCAGCTTTTGGGTGGGATCACTGGCGTCGCCAATTGTGTCGGCCGATCGTCTTCGACGTCGCCGGCGTTCGACCTGCACTGTCCTCTTGGAAGCCTGCCGCTGGCGTTCGGGACACGGCTCGATACGATCCCACTCGCGGAAGGCTACCTTTCTACGCCCCCGGTGGCGCGCGTGCAGGCGTGGGAAGACCGGCTTGGCCCCCGCACGCGCTTCCGCGTTGGTCTTGTCTGGTCGGGGAATCCAGATCACAACAACGACCACAATCGATCGATGGCACTGCGCACGCTTGCGCCTCTGCTGGATTGCGACGTCCAGTTCGTCTCCTTGCAAAAAGGCGTCCGGGATCCAGACCGGGCCTTCCTCGGCGAACGTCCCGATATCGTCGACCCGACGGAACAGCTGACGGATTTCAGCGAAACGGCGGCGCTGATTAGCTGCCTTGATCTGGTGATTTCGGTCGACACCAGCGTCGTTCACCTCGCCGGCGCGCTGGGCGCTCCGGTCTGGACGATGTTGCCCTTCAACCCGGATTGGCGCTGGCTGCTCAACCGCGACGACAGCCCGTGGTATTCGTCCATGAGGCTGTTCAGGCAACCAAAGCGAGGCGACTGGGCCAGCGTCGTCGACGGCGTTCGCCTCGAACTGGAGCGCCTGGTTTCCGCGTGGCGGTCGGGAGCACGGCAGCACCAGAGCACGGCCCCGACCACCAAACCACAGGATGCGGTCCTGTCTAATTATCTCGGCAATCTGCTCTGGCAACGCAAGCGCATGGACGATGCTGTGCTGCATTTCCAGCGGGCGCTACAACTGTATCCGCAATATTTGGAGGCAGCGCATAGCTGCGGCGGACTGTTGTTCAATCTCGGCCGGTATGCGGAGGCCCTGGAGTGCCTGGACATAGCCGAGAAACTGGATCCAAATTCCGCAGCCCTGTATCAAATGCGCGGCGCTTGTCTCCAAGAGGCGAGCCGGTTCGAGGAAGCGGAGGCCGACTACGAGAGGTCCATGGCACTGGACCCCGGCCTGGCGGAGACGCACAACAACCTCGGCTTGCTTCATGCGAGACTTGGCCGAACCGAGCAGGCACTTGCGCGTTTCGATCGGTCGCTTGAACTTCGTCCCGATTTTTCCGCGGTGCTTAACAACAAGGCATTGGCATTGTTGAATCTGCAATTGCTGGATGAAGCCTTCGCGACCTTTCACAGATCGCTGACGGTCGACCCGGGCAATGCGCCAGCGACCTATAATTTAGCGACGCTTCAACTGCTGACCGGAGACTATGAGCGAGGCTGGCTTGGGCGCGAAGCGCGTTGGAAGCTTCCCGTCGGCTTGCCCGATCGCGGTTTTTCCCAACCCCTTTGGCTCGGCGACCAGCCGATCGAAGGCAAGACCCTATTGCTTCACTCTGAAGAGGGATTGGGCGACGCAATTCAATTTGCGCGCTATGCGCCCATCGTCGCCGCGCTCGGGGCTCAGGTCATCCTGGAGGTCCAGCCTCCGATCCAGCAGCTTTTGGTTGGTGTCGCTGGAGTCGCAAATTGTATCGGCCTATCGTCTTCGACGTCGCTGGCGTTCGACCTGCATTGTCCTCTTGGAAGTCTGCCGCTGGCGTTCGGGACGCGGCTCGATACGATCCCGTTCGCGGAAGGCTACCTTTCTGCGCCCCCAGTGGCGCGCGTGAAGGCGTGGGAAGACCGGCTCGGCCCCCGCATGCGCTTCCGCGTCGGTCTCGTCTGGTCGGGGAATCCAGATCACAACAACGACCACAATCGATCGATGGCGCTGCGCACGCTTGCGCCTCTGCTGGATTGCGACGTCCAGTTCGTCTCATTGCAAAAAGGCGTCCGGGATCAGGACGGGGCCTTCCTCCGCGAACGTCCCGATATCGTCGACCTCACTGAACAGCTCACGGATTTCAGCGAAACCGCGGCGCTGATTTCGTGCCTTGATCTGGTGATCTCGGTCGACACCAGCATCGTTCACCTCGCCGGCGCGCTGGGCGCCCCCGTCTGGACGATGTTGCCTTTCAACCCGGATTGGCGCTGGCTGCTCAACCGCGACGACAGCCCATGGTATTCGTCCATGAAGCTGTTCAGGCAACCAAAGCGAGGCGACTGGGCCAGCGTCGTGGACGGCGTTCGCCTCGCGCTCGAGCGCCTGGCTTCCGCATGGCAGCCAGTGCAAGAGCCGTCTTTGCTTCTTCCTGCCGAGTAAAATCGAACAGACGTCCGGCTCACTGCGCCTTGCGCGCTTCCTCGAGGCGAGGATCGAACGCAAACTCGATCCGTACTCCGCTGGGCTCGCGCACGATGAAATGGATCTTGGGGCCGGCACCCGATCGTTCCGGGCTGAACTCGACGACGACGCCAGGCCAATTCGACACGCGCTTGTAGAGGGTATCGAGGCCGGCCTGGTCGACGACGGCGAGGGCCAGATGATGCAATCCGACATTGGCACGCCGATCGAACGGGATTGCGTCGCCAGGCGATTGGACCTGCCACAACGTCACAACGTCGTGTCCGTCGGATACGAACACCGCTGGATACTCCGGCCGCTCGCCGACGATCCGCCATCCCAGACAATCGCAAAAGAAGTCTCGCGTGCTCGCGAGATCGCGAACACTGAGCCCAATGTGGTCGACACCGTAGGTGCCGGTCTTGAGGTCATCTACCATAGGTCCTCCGATGAGCTGCCGGATGCGTCGCAACTGTGGCCTAGCGGCGTGGCAGCGATTTGAGCAGCGACTTGGCCGTCTCCGTAGCCCGATTGATCGCATTCCGATCGCGGTAAACCCTCGAAACGACGAAGCCGCCCTGCACGACAGTGATGAGCATCAGCGCAAGCTCGTCGGCGTCGAGTCGTTTCGCAATGTCGCCATCGGCTTGAGCTTCGCGAAGCGCCGCCGCAAGGATCTGCTGGAGTTCGCGGAAATAACGTTCGACCGGCTTCCTCAGCGAGGCCTCGGCGATGGACGCTTCGCAGGCAAATCTCCCCATCCTGCAACCCTTGAGGCCGTCGCGCGCAACGTCGAGATAGCGGACGACGCGATCCAGGGCAGAACCGTCGGTCCCCACGGTCTGGCGTGCGAGCTCGCACATTTCATCGGAGACTTCACCGAGAGCCACAGACGCCAGGTCCATTTTTCCCTTGAAATGATGATAGAGGCTGCCCTGCCCCGCACCACTTTCGTCCAGCAGGTCGCGCGGACTGACGGCCTCGTAGCCACGCTCCCACATCAACTTCTTGGCCGCCTTAACGAGCTCACCCTTCGCCTTCATGACGTCCTCAACACCGTATTCGAATCAACCGAACGTAATTGTATTTTGTAACTACTAGTATGTACAGACAACCGCCAATAACGGGTATCAGCCATGTTTTCGCAAAGGCGTGCGTCCATGATCGCAGGACTCTCATGACAGGGACCACGTCTCCCTTTCACGACGGCGAGCAGAGGATTCAGAGCCTTGCCGGCGTCCGCGATCGCATCGAACTCAGGGGGCGCGCAGTCATTCGCGACTACATGCCGGAGCAGCATCGGGCGTTCTTCGCTGCGCTGCCGTTCTTGGTCGTGGGGCTGGCGGACCAGAACGGCCATCCCTGGGCCACCACCCTGTCCGGCCCCGCAGGGTTCATGAATTCGCCGGAAGCGAACCTACTTGCCATCAAAGCGTGGCTCGAGCCGGGCGATCCCTTGCATTCGTGCATTCGGGATGGCCGCCCGATCGGCGGGCTTGGGATCGAACTTTCAACGCGTCGTCGAAACCGGATCAACGGCCGCATCGAGGATTGCATCGTCGGTGAAGGTTTCTCGATCAGGGTTCAGCAGAGTTTTGGAAACTGCCCGAAATACATCCAGGCCCGCAACGAGCGGCCACAGCTCCGTTCAACGGCCGTGCCCGAACCCCGAATGGCTTCCGATCTGGGCGATGACGAGGTCAGCTTCATTGCCGAAGCCGACACGTTCTTCATTGCATCGCGGTCGGCGCAGCTCGACCAGGAGGAATCCTCGCAAGGTCTCGATGTGTCCCACCGCGGCGGACGTCCCGGCTTCGTGCGGGTGGTCTCACCAAGCGAACTTTGCTTTCCCGATTTCAGCGGCAATTTGCTCTTCAACACGCTCGGCAATCTGGAAGCGGATGCGCGCGCCGGGCTTCTGTTCATCGACTTCCGGAGCGGCAGGATGCTGCACATCATCGGGAGAGCCCGGATCCGCTGGGACGTTCCGGAAACCACGCGGTCCGCTGGAATCGAACGGCTCATCTTTCTCGACATCGCGTGCGTCGTGACCCGCGAGCACGCATTTCCGCATGTGTTCGACTTTGTCAGCTACTCGCCGCATCTGGGGGCGGAGGGCCAGGATTCCAGAATTCCCCAAAGGAGATCGTGATGCTAAATCTAACCCGCCGTAACGCTCTGTTGACGGCAGCGTGCGCAGGAGCAGCGTTCGGCCTGCCCAGGCCCGTCTCGTTCATCGAGGCAGCACTCGCCCAGAAGGGACCGGAGGCTGGCAAAGGCTTCCGGCCGTTCAAGTTCGGTGCGAACCAAGGGTTCATCCTGAACGATGGCGTTTGGGAGAAACCTCACGATCCCAAGTTCATCGAGAACGTGTCCGTTGAGGAAACCAAGGCCGCACTGGCGGCCGCGGGGATCGCGAATGACGTCGTGCCGATTCCGTTCAACATAACTCTGCTCAGGTTCGGCAACGAGACGATCCTTTTCGACGCCGGCACGGGTGGTCAGTTTCAGCTCACCGCCGGCGCAATGATCGCCAATATGGCGGCAGCCGGAATCAAGCCGGAACAGATCACGAAGGTGATCGTTTCGCATTTCCACCCGGACCATGTCTTTGGGCTGATGAGCAAGGCCCCTGACAACACACCGGTTTTCCCGAACGCCGTGGTTTACGTGCCAAGCAACGAGTACAAGTTCTGGATGGATGAGAGCATCTTCACCAAGCTCCCTGAAAAGCAGCACGGCCTGCCCAAAAGGCTTCAGGCGATGTTCCCACTCCTGAAAGACAGACTGAAACAGTACGAGTGGGACACCGAGGTCATTCCGGGCATCCGCTCCATCGCGGCACCGGGCCATACGCCGGGCCACACTGCGTTCCATGTCGCGTCAGGCAACGAGCAACTGATGGTGCTGAGCGACACGACGAACATGCCTGCGCTGTTCGCGAAGCACCCGAATTGGCACGGCGCGATCGACGCCGACCCAGTGCTGGCCGAAGCGACGCGGCGCAAACTGTTCGACCGTGCCGTGGCCGACAAGGCGCTCGTGACCGGCTACCATTTCCCGTTCCCGGCCGTCGGCAGGATCGTGACGGACGGCGCAGGTTACACCTTCGTGCCTGCTGCGTAGTCAGGGACGACGCATACGGAAACGGCCATCGTCGGTGCCCCGCCGGTGACCGTTTTCGGCACATGATTTCGTTCAGCGAAGAAGCGCTCAGACGCTCTGCCCGTAACTGCGCTTTGCGGCCTCAGCACTGACATAGCCGAGCCGGACATCGCGCTCGACGAGCTCCCGCGCTCGCAATCCGGCCTCGCCGAAGCCGCCACCGCCGGACGTTTCGAGCCGAACGATATCGCCACTCTTCAGCATCATGTTCGTCACCTTGGAGCGCAACGCCTGCGTTTGACCATCGCGGGTCAGATAGAGCGCGCTTGGCGCCGCGGGCTCTCCGCCGGCTAGACCAAACGGGCGGAACTTGAAGCGATCGAGATTGGTCGAGAGCTGCGCCATCGCACAGTTGATCCGCCATTCGCGCCAGAGACCCAGGCCGCCGCGCCACTGGCCGGGCCCCCCCGTATCGGTCAACAGCCCGTAGCCCAGAAACGTCACCGGCATGTCGCTTTCGATCATCTCCATTGGAATGTTCGCGTTGTTGTGCATTCCGAACGACAGCGCCGAGGCACCGTCCGAAACCGGCAGCGCGCCGATGCCCCCGACCTCGATCTCGACCAGGACGCGACGGCCGAGCACGGGATCGACGGTCTGGAGCGTGACGACGTAGGACACCGCATAGTAGGCGGCCGGCATGCGCTCCGGCACGGCTTGATGCAGCGCACCGAACAACACCGTGGCGAGCCGGTGCCCGATGGCAATGCGATGCACGACGGGTGCAGGTGCAGCAGCACTCACGCACAGGCCCGGCGGCGCAATGATCTTGACCGGGCGATAGCAGCCCGCATTTGCCGCGATAGTGACATCGGCCGATGCGATCAGCGCATAGAAGACCGTCGAGCATGTCGACGACAGCGTTGCATTGCTCGGCCCCATCACCTGCGGGCTACAGCCGGAGAGATCGACCGTGAGTTCGTCACCCTCGACCATCAGCCTGGCGTGAATGCGTATTGGCGCATCCGAGATGCCGTCGTCGTCGACATGGTCCTCGAATTCGTAAGTGCCATCGGGGATACGGCCGATGACCGCCCGCATGGCAGCCTCGGATCGATCGAGCAATTGACCGAGCGCGGCTTCGAAACGCACGTCGCCGAGCTTCATGGCGAGGCGTTCCACACTGGCCGCGCCGATGTGAAGCGAGGCGAGTTGGGACTGCAGATCTCCCCACAGGATCTCGGGCTGGCGGACATTCTGCAGGATGATGTCGCGAATTGGCTCATTGAGCTTGCCGCCTTCGACGAGCTTCACCGGCGGTATGCGCAGGCCTTCCTGGAATATCTCCGTGGCGCTCGAGCCGTAACTGCCCGGCGAGGAGCCCCCGACGTCGAGATGGTGACACAGCGTTCCGACGAACCCGATGCGGCGGCCCTTGTGGAAGATGGCCTTGAAGGCGACGATATCGGGGAGATGTTGGCCTCCGCAGTAGGGGTCGTTGGATACAATGATATCGTCGGGGCCCCAACGATCGGGCGCAATGTGACGAGCCAGGATCTCGGTGAGGAAATAGCTCATGGAATTGAGATGGCTCGGGATCCGTGCCGCCTGCGCGACGTTCCAGCCATTGCGGTCGAAGATCGCGGTCGAGTAGTCGAGCAATTCCCGCACGATGGTCGAGCGACTTGTGCGCCAGATGGTGACATCCATTTCGGCGGCCGCAGCGGTCAGGGCATTGTAGATGATCTCGAGCTCGATCGGCGTAATCTCGACGTCCGCCACATCCGCGTTCATTGATGCCTCCCCGCCACGAGGTGGCCGCTGTTGTCGCGCCGGCAACTCCATCCGTCGCCGAGAAGCACGCTCGTGTAGGCTTCCTCGATGACGGCGGGCCCCTCGATCGTGGCGCCGGGAGACAGCTCGTCGCGGCTCCAGACCGCGACATCCCNCCCGCCAATGGCCCGCAAGCCAGACTTTACGCGTGCCGGGTGGCCGGCCGCTATCGTGCGCAGCCGGCGGTTTGGCTGCGGGCTTGGGCAGGCGTCCTATCGCCGAAGCGCGCAACGACACGATCTCGACGGCTGAACCAGGATTGGAATAAGAGAAACGCTGGCGGTGGAGATCATGAAAATCGGCGATCAGCGCCGACAGCGCCGCCTCATCGAGCTGCAAGGAGCGCATCGGCACCGTCAGCTCGAACGCCTGCCCCTTGTAGTGCATATCGGCAGCGAGCTCGATGTGACGGTCGCTGGCGGGGATGGCGTCGGCGTCAAGCCTTGCCCGCGCGTCGGCGAGGAGGTTTTCGAGCAGAGGCTCGATCACGGCAAGGCTCTCGGGCTTTGCGTCGATAACGCGCGAGCGGACGAGGTCATGGATCAGATCCGAATGAAGAATGCCGTAGGCGGACAACGTGCTAGCATTCTGCGGAAACACGACGCGCCGGATCCCTGTCTCGTCTGCGACCGCAACCGCGTGCAACCCGGCGGCACCACCGAAGGCGACCATGGTGAATTCGCGCGGATCGACCCCTTTCTCGAACAACGATAAACGGATCGCGGCGCCCAGATTCGCGTTGGTCACCGCCAGCAATCCCTCCGCGGCAGCTTCGACCGAAAGACCGAGCGGTTTCGCTACTCCGGTGTCGATCGCTACGCGCGCTGCTTCGCGGTCGAGACGCATCCCGCCGCCCAGAAAGCTTTCGTCGTTGAGACGGCCAAGCGTGACATTGGCATCGGTCACCGTCGCCCCGACTCCGCCGCGACCATAGCAGGCAGGGCCTGGGCGCGAGCCTGCGCTTTCGGGCCCGACCGTCATTCGCTTGTCCTGCTGCACCTTGGCAAGCGAGCCGCCGCCGGCGCCGATGGCGCGGATTTCGACCATCGGTATGCGCACCGGCATCCGGTCCACTTCACCCTGCATGACGACGTTGACACGACCGTTGCGGACAACCGAGACGTCGAAGCTCGTCCCGCCCATGTCGACGCCAATGAGGTTGTCCTCGCCGAGGATTCCGCTCAACAGCGCGCAGGCCGCGCTCCCGCCCGATGGCCCCGAAAGTAGAAGGCGCACCGGCTCCAGCGCCGCGGTCCTGGCCGAACACACCCCACCGTTCGACTGCACGAGGAGCAGCCGCGGCGCAAACCCTTCCGCCTGCATCCGGTGTGTCAGTTTGTCGAGATATCCCGCGATGACCGGGATCAGCAGCGCGTTAAGCACGGTGGTCGACGTGCGTTCGTATTCGCGGATCTCGGCGCTCAAAGCGCTCGAGCACGACACCTTGAGCCCAGGCCGGGCCTTCGCAAGGTACTCGGCAATGCGCTGTTCATGCTCCGGATTGAGGTAGGAATTCATCAGGCAGACGGCCACGCAGGCTGGATCGAGCCTGTCGAGCGTCTCGGCGAGGCCGTCCAGCGCGGCGGCGGTCAGCGGCACCTCGACGCTACCGTCCGCCCGCACTCTTTCAGTGATGCCAATGCGGCAGTCGCGCGGGATGAGGGTCGGCGGCTGCTGCGGATTGAGGGCATAGACTTCGCGCCGAACGTGGCGGCCGATCTCGAGGACATCCTCAAATCCTGCCGTGGTCACCAGCACACCCTTGGCGAGCTTGCGCTCGAGGATCGCATTGGTGGCGATCGTCGTGCCATGGAGCAAAAAGCCGACATCGCGAAGCGCGAAGCCGTGACGATCCGCCGCTTCCTTGATTCCGGTCATCAGACCGATTGAAGGGTCTTCCGGCGTTGTCGGCGTCTTGAAGCCAAAGATCGCACCCGAGCGTGCATCATAAATCTGAAGGTCAGTAAAAGTGCCGCCGATATCAACACCGATCCTGACCGGCAGTACCTCCGTCATCGTCACTTGCATTACCCCGGGTATCGATACACAGCGAACACCAGCCGCGATCCTACACAGATCGGATCGTCATACCAGCACGCGATCGAGGCATTCTTGTAGGCGCATTGCCCAGTTGGCAAGCATCCGCCGGAGCCGGAAGCGGGGCCGCTTGTGCTAAGCGCCCTGCACCATATGGTGGCCAGCAGCCTGCCCTCCGTCGACGTGGAGAATCTCCCCGGTCACAAACGCCGCACCGTCCAGGTAGAGCACCGCGTCTACGATGTCGGACACTTCTCCCATCCGCCCCATCGGATGGAGGGCCGCCAACGCCTGATGCGCTTCCGGCGGATGCATCGGCGTCTTGATGATCCCCGGTGACACGGCATTGATGCGAACCCCGGCCTTCGCGTATTCGATCGCAAGCGCTCGCGTTGCGGCGGCCAGCGCTCCTTTCGTGAGAGAGGCCAAGGCGGCCGGGACACTGCTCATCGGCTGGTCGACAAGACTTGTCGTGATCGTGACGACATGGCCGGATCCCTGTTTGCTCATGAATTCCAGCGCACGCTGAGTCATGTGAAAGAAGCCGGTGACGTTGGTCGACATGTAGGCTGCATAGTCGTCCTGCGAATAAAGCGCGAAAGGCTTCGCCATGAACAGGCCGGCGTTGTTGACCAGCGTGTCGATACGACCGAACTTCTCGAACGCCGTTTTGAACACCCTCTCGGCCGTGTCCGCGGCGCCGATATCGCCTTGTACGGTCACGACGTCCGAATCGGCGACCGGCTTGATCGACCGCGACGTCGCAACAACGCGATAGTTGCGATCTCTGAAAGCCTGGCGCATTCCCGCGCCGATCCCCTGAGATGCTCCTGTTACGATGGCTACTTTCTGCCCTGCGCTCATGATTCATCCTCCTCGACAAAGAAGCTTCGCATCAGGCCTCCACCTCGCCGCTGGTCACCAGCGGATCGTATTCAGGCCGTTTCAAGATCGCGTGGAGTTGTCGACGTCGGACACCGATGTTGCCTCCGCCAAAGAGCGGAAGCGCCAGCGCATCCTGCAGCAGGCGCCCTAACGGAACAGCATGATCGTAGCTCTCTACCCCGACGACACGCATGAGATCCGTCAGAACCCGCACGGCGGTTTCCGAACCATGGATTTTCGCTTCGATCGCCAGCTCCTGCGCGCCAGGCGATTGCATATCGACCGCGTGGCACGCCCGCCAGCAAAGACAGCGGGTCGCTTCGATGGCCATCTTTGCATCCGCCAGCGCGTATCCGACGGCTTGATGTTCGATCATGGGCTGAGTGCCGCCTCGCCTTTCATTGCGCGCGAAACCCAGCGTGAACTCAAACGCGGCTCGCATCAGCGCCACGGCGAAAACTCCGACCAGGGCGGCCGCGCCCGTGAAGCAAGCGCCGGTGAGAGCCAAACCCCCGCCGAGGCTGCCCAAGATATTATCTCCGGAAACTCCGACTCCCCTCAGACTGAACTGGGGCAAGAGGTGTGCACGATGCCCCATCGAATCGATCGCACGCTCGAAGACCAGGCCTGATGCGGGGCGCTCCACCACCAAGATTGAAATACCCCGTTCGGGAGGGGCCTCAGGATCGGTTCGGCAAAGGACCGATAGAAGGTCGGCGCCCTTGCGATCCCAACCTGTGGCCGAGGAAACCCAGCTTTTTCGACCTTCGATGATCCATCGGTCCCCCCGCAGCGTCGCGGTGGTCCGAACGCCTTCGCCCGGTGGCGGCGACGCGGCATTGGCGCTGCCGCCCGGTTCGGTGGCGCAAAACCCCGCCAGGGGCGCTCCAGTTTGCTTGAGGAATGGAGGTAGCAGCCGAGCCCGCTGCTCCTCCGTGCCGCCGATCAGGAGCGGCAACAGTCCAAGGACGGTTCCAACCAGCGTCAAGGTCACGCTGGCGTTCACCGCATAGAGCTCCTCGATCATGATCGCGGTATCGGTGAGACCGGCGTTGTCTCCCCCGGCGGAAAGAGGAATGCATTTCCGCAGAAACCCGGCCGCAACCATCGCTTCGTAAGCGGGCTTCGTGGCAGCAAACCGCTGCTCCGGCGTGGGCAGAGCCTCTGCCGCCAATGCCGGCGAAAGCACCTCCCGTGCGAACTTCCGGGATTGCAGCTGTAGCTCGCGCTGGCCTGCGGTCAGACGAAAGTCAATGGCCACCGATCTTCCCTCCCATCGGGACATCATCAGCCAGACGCACTACGTCGCTCCGCATGCAGCAAGCGAATCATAGTCGCTACGCCTGAACATCATGTGCAGCTGCCGCCGCCTGACGCCCATATTGCCGCCGTCGAAGATCGGCAGCGCGAGCGCATCCTGCAGCAGACGAGCGAACGGAGCCTCATGATCATAGCTGTCGATGCCGACCACCCGCATGAGATCGGTGATGACGCGTACCGCCGCCTCGGAACCAAAAATCTTCGCTTCGACTGCAAGCTCCTCGGCTGCCGGCGACTGGGCGTCAAGCGCATGGCAGGCGCGCCAGCTGAGATAGCGCGCCGCTTCGATCGTGGTCTTTGCATCGGCCAGCGCATATCCGACCGCCTGGTGCTCGATGATCGGGTGAACGCCGCCACGTTTCTCGGTACGCGCAAAATGAAGCGCAAACTCGAATGCCGCACGCATCAAGGCAACACCGAAGATGCCAACGAGTGCCGCAGTGCCCGTGAACGCCGCAGCCGTCAGCGCGAGCCCCGAACCTTCCTGTCCGAGCAGATTGTGGCCAGGTGTCACGACGTTCTGGAGGCCGAATTGCGGGACGAGATGCGCCCGATGACCGATCGTGTCGATCGCACGTTCGAAGACAAGGCCTGTAACCGGTCCTTCGACCGCAATGATGGAGATCGCCGCATCGGGTGGCGCCGCTGGATCGGTTCGGCACACGACGCAGAGAACGTCGGCGCCTTCGCGGTTCCAACCCGTGGCTGACGAAACCCATTTCTTGCGGCCGTTGATTATCCAGTTGCCGCCCTCTCGCCTGGCCATGGTGCGGACGCCCTCACCGGGCGGAGGGGAGCCAGCGTTGGCGCTTCCGCCCGGTTCGCTGGAGCAGAAGCCAGCAAGCGGCGCGCCGCTTGTTTTCAGAAACGGTCCGAGCAGCCACTTGCACAGGTCCGGGGTGCCACCGAGCAGAATCGGCAACAGGCCGAGCACGGTGCCGAGCATCGTCAGCGTCACGCTGGCGTTCACGCTGTAAAATTCTTCCGCGAGGATCGCCATGTCTATCAGGCCGGCATTGTCGCCGCCGGCAGGTGCCGGGATGCACTTGCGCAAATAGCCGGACGCCACCATCGCCTCGTAGGTCGGCTTGGTCGCAAGAAAGCGCTCTTCCGGAGAAGACAGCAACTCCGCTGCTTTGGCGTCGTTGAGCACCTCTTTCGCAAATTTTCGGGAAGTAAGCTGTAAATCGCGCTGTTGCGCGGTCAGCGTGAAATCAATCGCCAAGGTAATCTCTCCCTGACCGGAATGTCGGCCTTTGACCCAAGGCTATTCCTGCACGGAGAGGGACTCTCGGACGGTGGCGCCCGATTTCTTGGCCTGGAGTGAACCAGACTGACTAGCGCGCAGCCATTGCGCGGCGAAACTCCCGCGGTGCCATGCCATTGCAGCGCTTGAACAGGCGGTTGAAATGCGAGATGTCACGGAAACCGGCGGCAAAGGCGATTTCGGCGACGGTCCGGTGGCGTGAGTTGCGATCGAGCAGATCCCGCGCGCATGCGACGATCCGCTTCCCGTTGACGTGCTCGCCAACCGAGCGGTTGGTTGTCGCAAACAGACGGTGCACGTAGCGCTCGGAACAGCGGAATTTCGCGGCGAGTTTGGCTGCGCCGAGCTCAGGATCGTCGCTGTGACGGTCGATGTGGCTGAGCATCATCGACAGCAGCACGGGGACATGCACGCGCTCCACGGACATGTCGGTGAGAGTTTCCGGCGCATGCGAAATCAGATCGATCACGTGCGCCCCGGCGAGGGCCGATGTCTTTGGGAGTGGGCAATCGCTCAGGCAGAGTTCGGCATAGCCGGCGAGGGTTCTGGAGAGCGCCCGGCCGGCTTCGGTCACGGACAGGTTGAGCCGCGGACGGTCGAGCAGCCTTTTCGGTAACAGTCGTCGCGGGACGGCAAAACAGAACAGTTTGAAGTCGTGGCCGTTGGCGATCTCGAACGGCTCTGTTGTATCCGCAAGCGCCAGGTCCCCGGGGGCGCAAATCTGTTCGTAACCGCGCTGCGTGGTACGCCCCACCCCCTCCAGCTGGAGGTTGAGAAAGCAAAGATCGTCGGTGCTCGAGGCAATGTGCGAAGCGAGGCGAAGCACGGTGTGCCGGGTGGCTGTGACCAGCGATATCTGGATCGGAGCCGCGTCGACCCGCGAGATTGCGCCCTCAAAGGACTGCTCAGCGATCCTGCGCGGCTCCAGCCGTACGAAGGCGGCAGCAAGGTTGTCAGCCCAGCTTCCAAAGGGCTGGTCCTGATGTCGCGGATGTGTTGACCATTCCATGAGCACCCCAAACAATTCGCAAGGGTCCCAGCCGACACAGGATAGCGCTCGCAGAAAAAACGGTCAAACTCCATGCACCAGTTTCACACCGAGGCGACCGCGCCAAAACGCAGCGAGCCGGCTGGAAGGCTGATGAAAATGCAATGAAATCAAGCGGTATCAGTGCTCGACGCGGTACAGGCGCCATCGCTCCGGCACGCCCTTGAGCTGGTGGACGCCGTGATCCCTGAAGCGGATTGCGGACTGCGTCTTCAGCAGGTCCTTGACCGCGCTCGAGACCAGGACTTCGCCGGCGCGCGCTTTCGCGGCGACGCGCGCGCCGATGTGAAAGGCGAGACCGACCACCTCGCCTCCGCTCACCTTGTATTCGCCGGCATGCAGCCCCACCCTGATCTCGAGCCCCAACGTGCGCACGGCCTTAAGGATCGCGGTGGCACAACGGACGCCGGACGCCGGCACCTTGAATGTCGCGAGTAGTCCGTCGCCCGTCGTCACGACTTCCTTTCCGCGCAAGGTCTTCAGCTCCTTGCGGACGGCGGCGTAATAGTGGCCCATCACCTGCGTCCAGCGGGCATCGCCGAGCTTTGCTGCCTTTTCGGTGGAGCGGACGATATCGACAATCAGGATTGTGGCGAGCGCTTGCTTGAGGTCGTCATTCCCGCCGGCGGATCGGCGCCGGTTCGCGATAGGCCCCGTCAGCGGCTCATAGCGATGGCTGCGTCGCCGCACGATCGCGGCTTTTGCATAGTCCTGGGCACGCTGCTCCGTGCCACAACGAACTGTTTTCTCCTGCGGCAGACGCGTCCAGTAAACCTTTCGCCCGGTTCCGGCGCCCAGGACCTCCACGGCGCCCCACTTCAAGAAAACCGTAGAGCCAACTCTCCGAACACACCACGCTTTCGACGTGTATCCGGAAACGTTCGACTGATGGAGTCCGATGCGAAGGAATTTTGGCATGACCATGCGGCCAATAAGGAACGTCTGGGTGGCCTGCGATCAAGCGTAATTGTACATTGCTGCGTTGGCAACAGGACGAACGCGCGGCGACCTTGGCGATCCCTAGATCACACGCCGGGACTGTTGAAATGGGCCCCCGAAAGCCTCTTCCTTGCGCGTTCGGTAGATGGTGACGACCTCCCGGCACGCCCGTACATTCAACCGGTGGAAATCGAGCTTCAATCGCTCCAGCTCACCGGCGGTTATCCGGTAATTGGCCGCTCCCAGGAATAGCAGCGCCATCGTGGTGGGCCACGAGAAATCGAGAGATTTGGCCAGGATCAAGGCCGGCTCGCGATCTTTCTCGATCAACGCCCGTTCCGCGACATCGATCGGCAACCCGCAGAGCAACGACAGCGCGACAGTGGTCTCGTTGAACTTGAGCGAGTGGGCGAGTTCGAAGACCTTGTCTTCCGTCAGTTCGCCTCTCTCATGCAGCTTCGCCACCGTGCGTTTCGCCGTGAAGTAATCCTTCGACGCCGGGCCAAACCTGGCGTGAATGGCCCCGGTGACGTCGGCGACGACGCGATGGATCTGGGTTTCAATATCCGGACACTCCCTCTGGAGCTTTTGCCGCACCTCTTCGGAGGCCTTGGCGATCAACTGGTGGAAGAGGTGTCGGGGAATGTCCTTTCGGAGGCCCACCGACTCCGCAAGGATCGAATCGCTTTCCGAGCGCCGGACCAGGTGAAGAAATCCGGAATTGGAAAAATTCGCTCCGGTGTTCGAGGCGACCGAGGTCACGACCTCGGTCGATCCGCGCACCACCAGTACATCGGTGACCGCTTCCGGGACCGCCTGCCGCTTGGAGATCGCCAGCAAATGCTGCTGGCTCTTGCTTTTGGCGCACGCGATCAATGTCTCGGTATCAAGCCGTTCCGACTGGCTGAGAATCGGCCATGCGACGTCGATGCAGTCGTCGCTGGCCATCTGCCGGGTCAGTGCATAGGGCGCGTTCGAGCTACAGGCGAGCTTTCCTGCGAGCTTCACCCGCGCACTCGTCTCGATCTCCTGCGCGAGACGACCGATGACCTCGCCAAAGGTCCAGATCTGCTCTTCGGAATAAGTGCCGGCGATCAAAACGTCTGCCGCATGCCAGAGCGCCCGCAGACAGCTCTCGGGATTTCCTCTCGCAACCGCTTCGTCCAACTCGGCCAGGAATGACGCAGTAACAGCCATCGATGCGCTCGCAGTTTGAAAACGATCAAACGAGAAAAGAGGTTCCACGAAACGAGGCGATCACACCACTTCAGACCTCAACGCACGGTAAAACCTCCCCAGTCGCTTTGCGCCGGGCTTAAGGTCCGCCTAATCGGATCGATTGGATTTTAGGTATTGCGGGAGCTGGCCCGGGTCACGTCGTGCCGCAGGCGTTGGGCTGGCTGAGCGGAAAAATGGCTCTGTCGGTCGAAGCCGTCAGTGTCTCTACATTATGCAGCCTTCACATCGGCCACAAATGCCTCGAACTCGCGGCGAAGATCGACAGCCTGATTCGCCAAAGCCGCGGCAGCCACGAGCAACAACCCGGCCGAACTTTGCGTATCCGTGGCAGTGGTACTTACGAGTGTGATCGAAGACGACACTTCGTCGGTTCTTGACGCGGTCTGCTGGACATTGCGGGCGATCTCCCGGGTCGCAGCACTTTGTTCCTCAACGGCGGCCGCAATGGAACCGCTGACAGTACTGATATCATTGATAACCGAAGCGATCTTTTCAATAGCGACGACCGTGGCACCAGTCTCGCCCTGGATTGCCATGATCTGACTTTCGATTTCCTCTGTCGCCCGAGCGGTCTGGGTCGCAAGACTTTCGACTTCGGATGCCACGACGGCAAAACCTTTGCCAGCCTCACCTGCGCGTGCCGCTTCAATCGTCGCATTCAGCGCCAGCAACTTGGTTTGTCCGGCAATTGTCCGAATTAGCTGGACGACATCGCCGATTCGTTTTGCAGACTCGGCCAATGACTGGACCTTGGCAGTGGTATCAAGCGCCTGCGCCTTTGCGCTGTTGGACGAGGACGCAGCATCAGCCATTTGACGGGTAATCTCGTTGATGGACGCGTGCAGTTCTTCCGATGCGGAAGCCACCGAGTTGACGCCGGACGTCGCGGCCATCGCCGCCTCGGCAACGGCTGTCGCCCGCGACGCCGTTGTCTCGGCCGACAGGTTCAGGCTCTCAGATGATTGCTTCATACCGCCGGCGGCCTCGGCCAGACTCCGGCAAACTCCGTCCATGAGGTTGCTGAATTCGTGGGTCAGGGCTTCCAACTTCCGACGCCGCGCCTCTCGGTGTTCGTCAGCCTGAGCCTGCTCGCGGTTCAGACGGTCAGCCTCGGCCGATTTATCCTGCAATACACCGATCGCTTTTGCGAGTGTGCCCATCTCGTCAGCACGCTCGCGGTATTTGATTTCCAAATCACGCGTGCCATCGGCAATTCGTCCGATGACGTCGGACAGTTCTGTCAACGGTCTGGTTACGCGTCGGTTGACCAACATCAAGACCGCAATGACGATCGCCAAAGCTGCCAGTACTCCGGCGACAGACATGAGTGCACCAAACACAGCCTTATTGTGCGCATCGGCCATGTTTGTGGCGGCGGCAATATACAACACGTCACGCAATGCAAGGATATTTGCGTAGAGCGGGAACACCTTCTCGCGAAAGGGCGAGCCGTCGTATGGGAAATTCCCGGTCGCGTATTGGGCCGACAGATCCTTCTTGATGGCATCGAAGCCGTCAATGAAGCCTTCCTGCACCTTCCTTATACCGTCGCGCAGGCTGTCTGGCGTGGTCGGCAGATCGCGGATTGCGAAGAGGCGGCTCCAGATCTGATCGATCTGCCCCTGCAAAAGCAGCATGGTCGAGCGCTGATCGTCCGAGACCGGCTTATGAGCAGCGACGAGATTCAGCAGAAAGCCGCCTTGCCGGCCGCCAATATCTCGCAAGGACGATGCTGTATTGGCTATTTCAGCGTAGCGATAGACCGTGCCATCCAGCGCTGAAAGTCCGGCCAGTTGGTCGTTGATCAGCACTGCGATCAAGCCGTTGAGGGCGAAGCTGTCGGCGGTCATTTTTTCAATGCCGCCGCCACGCTGATCTATCGGTTTCGCCAAATGGTCGTCGGTTTCCTGGCGAAACCGCGCGAACAGACCGTCAACCTCTGCCATCTTCACCTGGATGCCCGCGCCATCTTCGACGGCATCCTGCAAAGCCGAGACACTGAGTCGTGCCGTTGCAAAGGCTGCATCGGTCAGCTTGCGGACGTCGACCAGGTTATTCAAACTGCCTGGATTGCCGGGCGCGACGGAAGCGACAGCCAGCGTTGCGATTCCCCGCTCCGACGAGATGAAAGGCGAGACTTTCGCAAGATTGCTCAGAGCGTCGAGTCGCTTGGCAGCAGTGGTGACGCGTCCGATCTGACGAACCTCGCCAACCGCGAGAATGCCTCCCAGCAAGCATACAAGGCACGCCACGAGGATGAGTGAAATCGACAGAAATCGGCGAATCGACATGGCTTGGCTCGAAATCTACGTCAGGTGAAACAATGGGTTGAACTGACTTGTCAGCTCAGGATGCAAATGATCTGGCGCAGCTAGGAGCCTCGTCGAATCATCAATTGAAGCCGTCTGCCTGATTGGACAGCTGAGCGAACCGCTTTTCGGCTCGTTTCTCGACCGCTGCTTCGGGAACGATCGCCCGCGCATGGGTTCCTTTCCCGATGAGGCCGCCTTCATCCGTCGCCCATATTTCAAATAGATAGAGCGCTCCGTCCGAGCCGACATATCGCGCATACGCCGTCACCTCGCCGCCGAGTGGCGTTGGCGCAAGGTGCTCCATCGTGACGCGCGCTCCCACCGACACTTGTCCGGACTCCAGAATTGGGCGCAGCACTTTGGCGGCAGCTCGCTCGAACTGAGCCAAGAGCCACGGCGTCGAGAATACGGACGGATAATTTTCTTCCGGCTCACTCGCCAGTCGAGCCGCCAAATGTTCGGGCCCAACAGCACACCGAACGGAGCTTGTTGAACCAACCTCGATAGGCCGCATTTGTGTATCTCCAGGCAATTTTCGCCCTCGTAGAATTTCGGTGACTCTTGGCCGCACAGAGCTTCACTCGCTTCGCCGAGCGACCTGCGTCGCCTTCACGTCACGATTGTTGCAACCGCGCCCCCGCCTAGCCGGCTATTGCCGTGCCGGGGACACCGACGACGGGCATTTTGTCCGACGAGCTCTGATTTTCTTCGACGTCCAAAGTCTGATCGGGGCGCATGAAGAAGGTTGCCGCTGCACCAACCAGCAACAGGCCGATTGACGCGATGAACGGCGCCGTCCAGCTTCCCGTCAATTCGACAACGTATCCGAACACGGTTGGCGAAATGATCGCCGCAATGGCCGCGCCGGTATTCATGATGCCTGACGCCGTGCCGGCATGGTTCGGAGCAATATCCATGGGCACGGACCAGACCGGTCCAATGCTTAGCTCCAGGCAGAAGAATGCCGCGGCAAGTGAAGCCGTCAGGACTGCGAGATCATGCGTGTAGAAGACAGGTATCAGACAGATCAGAGAGCCGAGGAAGCTCAGGCAGATGAGGTTGCAGCGCGCCCGCTTGAGATTGCCGGTCCTTGCCAGGATGCGATCGCTGATGACGCCGCCCAGGGTATCGCCGACGACGCCGGCCAGAAACACCGCCGCTGAAAATAACGCGGAGCTCTTCAAGTCCAGGTTTTGACCTTGCTGGAAGAACTGAGGAAGCCAGCTGACGTAGACCCAGAGAGTCCAGCCGTAGCAGAAGTACACAAGCGTGGTCGGCAGCATCCGTCGCACCAGCGGTCGCCATGGCGTGGCAGCCCCCTGGGGTGCGGCCGATGTCTTGGGAAGGACAGCCAGTTCCGCTTGGCTGATCCCGGCATGATCGGCCGGCTCGTCCCGGAAGTAGAAGAACCACAGAACTGCCCACGCACAACTCAGCAAACCGAGGCCAAAGAACGAGCCGCGCCACCCCCACACCACGATAAGTGCTGCGACGAGCGGAGGGGCCAATGAATTGCCGAGCCGGGCAAAGGAATGGGTTATGCCTTGGGCGAAGCCTCTCGACCCGACCTTGGTCCACTTGGCGAGCGCGCGCGTGGCCGTCGGGAACGTCGCGCCCTCGCCGATTCCGAGCAGAAGCCGCACCAGGACGAGCGACCAGAAGCCGCTCGTCAGCCCCATGCCGATCGTTGCGATGCCCCAGATCACGCCGCATGTCGCGAGCGTCAAGCGCGGCCCAAACCGGTCACCGAGAAAGCCGCCGATGATCTGGAACGCCGCGTAGGTATAGGCGAACGCCGAAAAGACCCAACCATATTCGATATTGGAGAGGTTGAAGTCCCGCCGAAAAGCGATCGCGGCCGTTGCGATGTTGACGCGATCGACGTAGGTGATCGCGTACATGAGGCAGAGAAGAAAGAGAACAAGCGTCGTCGCTCGATAGCCATATCTGCGCATGGGAGCTGTTCCGGAGGCTGGTGTTGAGCCTGTTACTTCGCGTTCAGGGCAAGCGGCTGGCCTTCTTCGTGAATCAGAACGACGACGATTTGCGCAGGCTCTGTGCTGCTGGCGTTGGTCACCTTGTGGATGTGCCCGCGAGGCGTAAACGTTGCCTGGCCGGCGCTGATCGTCTTCGGCTGCTCGCCGTCGATCTCGAACGTCAGCGCACCCTTGAGGACATAATTGAATTCATATCCGGGATGGGAGTGTCGCGGCGCGGCTGCTCCCGGCGCAATGTCCGTGACGTACATGATGCCGTCCATCCCCTGAAGGCCCTGGAGTTCGGTCTTCAGGATCTCTCGTCTGGTGATCGGCGCGTCCTGCGCAGGGACGGATGCCGCGGTGAACAGGGTTAGCGACAGCGAAAGCGCGAGCGCGCGCCACTTTGAAGGCGTCATGGGTATTTCCTCTATGTTTGCTTATTGAAGTCGCTGAACGGTCGACGGCGTCAGTGCCGCTCGAACAGCGAGCCAAACCCCGGGAATTGGTCGTTGATTCCCATCTTGCGAAGCGCCGTCCAATAGATCGCCGTGCCGACGGAGAACACGGGAAGGCCGAGCCAGCGCTCGGCTTCGTCAGCGATGCGGGCAAATCTCAGATTGGTCCCGAGCTGAACGATTGCGTCCGGCTTGGCGGCAGCAAGCTTCGTGACCGCGGGAATCAACGTATCCGCGCGCTGCGAACCCACATGGATGATGCTCTTGCACTTGAGCCCTTCCGTCGCGACCACGTCGTAGCCGCGTTCGGTGAAGTAGCGGACCGCGTTCTGATCGATGACGGGATAATACGGCGTGAGAAGAGCAATGCGCTTGGCACCGACCGCTTCGAAAGCGCGCTCCGCGGCTTCCGCACCGACGGTCACATCGCATCCGGCGCGGTCCTTGAGCTCCTTTCGAAGGGCCATGCTGCCCTCGACGCCGCCCATGAAGCTTTCGGACGACATGCCCATGATCAGGTGATCCATCTGGGCCTGGACCAGCGCGTCGACGGCGTTGGCAACGTTCTGGCGCGTGTGCGCCATGATCAGGCGCCAATCGTCGTCCGAGCGAACCTTCTGGTTCGGCACGTAGTACCGATTGACCACGTTGATGACGCCGCGCGGGGCCATCTCGTGAAATTCGCTCTCGACGATGGTGTTCGGGGCCGGCGTCAGAACACCAAACTTGGCGCGCCACCCCATCGCATCCGGAAAGCGCTCGTCGTCCAGACGCAGACCGCTCGACAGCTCGCGGGCGGGAGCAGTTTGAGCAGCAGTCATTAATTCCTCCATTTGCATTCATTATCTGGAATTATCGGATGTTTTCCCAAGATATACGGCGATATCCGGCAATAATGCATGCATTATTTGGCTCGTCAAGCCAGGACTGGCTATAAGCTTCCAAAATGCATGCAAATCTCGTAGGGAAGTCCGGCAACTGACGGACAGGACATGGGCAACGCCAGCGCAAGCATCAGCCACGATGAGCTCGTCGCTCAGATCAGGACCATGATTGTCGACGGCGTTCTGCCGCCCGGCTCAAAGATTCCGGAGCGAGAGCTGTGCGAAAGATTCAAGATTTCGAGGACGCCTTTGCGCGAGGTCTTGAAGGTTCTCGCGGCGGAAGGCCACGTGACGCTCTCCCAGAACAAGGGAGCGCGCGTGATTCTTCTCACGACGCGCGATGTCGACGAGCTCTATGAAGTGCTGGGTGCTCTCGAAGCGCTGGCCGGCGAATTGGCCGTTGCCCGGATGACTAACGAGGAACTCGCTGAAATCAAGGCCATGCACTACGAGATGGCCCTCTACCATCAGCGTCGCGAGCTCGCCCCTTACTACACTCTCAACCGCCGGATACATGAGGCCATCGTGAAGGCCTCGCGCAGCGTCGTTCTACAGACCCTGTACGAACAGATCGGCGCCCGTATCCGCCGAGCACGGTTCGTCGCCGCAATGCCTAATCACCGTTGGGACGAGGCTATGAGCGAGCATGAGGGGATTCTCAACGCGCTCGTGCGGAGAGATCCGGTTACGCTCGCCGCCATCCTGAAGATGCACTTGCGCAACAAGAGCAAGCAGGTCGTCTCCGCGGGCTTTGCCGTCGAGGTCGACCAGGAAGAGACTGACGATCCGGATTCGTTACGCAAGAAGCCCGCCCGTTCGGCGAGCAAGACGTAACGCGCGGGTTCGCTGAGTGCGTTTATCTTTGGGCTGAATGGCCGCGATCCTGGCCTGCCTGTGTCGAAAGACGCACGAGCTCTTCGGTGAACCGCCCGATATCATCGTCGGTCGAGTAGACATGAGGCGCCACGCGCACGATTTTCGTAAGGCCCCGCGCTTCGAGTTCCCACCGGGCATAGTCGAGGCCAACGGACGCGACCGCGATGCCGCGCATCGCCAGTTGGTCGACAATGGTGTCCGCGGGAAGCAGCGCATGCTGGAAGGTCAGGAATGCCGCATCCGCATCCTCGTCCTCGAACACCGTGAGACCGGGGACGTCGCGCAAATTCGCACCCAAACAGCGCAGCTTTTCGGCGTTGTGGGCGCGAACATGCGATCGGCCAATGCGATCGAGTTCCTGAAGGGACGCCCGCAGGCCAAGACGGCCGGCGGCGGAGAATTCCCAGGCCTCGAAGCGTTTGGCATCCTCCCGCACCAGGAAGCTATCGTCCGGGCACCAGGCGCCGGCACTCTGGTCGATGACAATCGGCTGCGCCAGACGGCGCAATGCCCGGTCCGATAGCGCCATCATCGCCTGCCCGCGACCGCCCCTGAGCCACTTCCGGCCCGGCGCAACCATGACGTCGGCAGATGCCGCCGGTAGCGTCAGGTCAAACTGGCCGATGGCTTGCGCTGCGTCGACGAAGTAGAGGCAGGTCTCCGGCCGCGGAATTGAGCCGAGCGCCTCGACGGGCTGGCGCAGTCCAAAACTGCTGGCAACGGCCGACGCGCAGATCGCGACAGTGCGCTCGTCCACCAGTGCGGCGACCTTCTCGATGTCGATCAGCCCCTTCCCCGTCATGGGCAGTCTGATCACCTCGGCTCCGGCACAAGCTGCACGCCGCACGGCGCTCAGAATATTTCCACCCCAATCGTTCCGTGCGATCAGGATACGATCCCCGCGCTTCAGCGGCATCGATGCAATGGCAACCGCCCAGAGCCGGCTTGCCTGCTCGCCGAAGCCGAGATGCGTCGGGGCGACGCCCATCAAGCCGGCCGCCAGGATGCGCGTCTCTTCGATGGCGCCGATCGCATCGGCCGCCGCCCAGTGCGCGCCGCGTCTCACCTCGAGATCGAGGTGAGACTTGATGGCCGTAACGACGCTCTCGGGCATCAGACCGGCGCCGGCGGCGTTCAGGTGCGTGAAGGCGCCACACTCGGCCCTTGCCGCCGCCGGGCCGTTCCCGGAGATCACTACGCGGTCCCGATCGCCGCGATGATATCGATCTCGACCGGGGCACCGCGCGGGAGTTCGGCCACACCCACCGACGTTCGCGCGTGCCGGCCTCTGCTGCCGAGATGTGCCACGAAAACTTCCGAGGCGCCGTTCATGACTTGCGACTGCTGTACGAAACCGGGCGCGGAGGCGACATAGCCGGTTATTCGGAGAATCTGTTCGACCCGGTCGAGCCCGCCGACGGCTTCCGCGAGGACCGCGAGGCACAGCTCGGCGCAGATGGCCGCTGCACGCTGCGCGCTCGCGAGATCGATCTCGGCGCCCACCTTGCCCTTGAAGACGAGTTCATCGCCCCGGCGTGGCAATTGCCCGCTGACATAGGCAACGCCGCCGTGAACGATGACCGACACATAGTCGCCACCCGGCGCATTCGTCTTAGGAAGATTCGCGTTCATCGCCGTCTCTTTCAGTGATTGTGCGGAAGATCTTTGGTCACATCTGGTGACCACCCGGTCGGTCGTCGAACTCCCGGAGCTTGCTTCGACCCTCACCCGTGAAACGCAAACAATTCGATCGGCTCACTGAATCCGCGCACGGCGTGCTGGCCTACCCGCTCGAGCTCGAACTCCCGTTTCACCAGCTCCGCAAAGTCGCGCGACAGCAGCACCGTTTTTCCCAGCTGCTTGGTCAGCGCTTCCAGACGCGAGGCCATGTTGACGGCGGGACCGATGACCGTGAAGTCGAGCCGGGTGCTCGACCCGATATTGCCGTACATGACGTCGCCGACATGGACGCCGATGCCGTAATTCAACGGTGCGCGGCTGGTCGCGCTGTTCCTTTCGTTCAGGGCGACCATGGCCTGACGCGCCTCGGTCACGGCATGCAGCAGGTTTGCGCAGGCGTTGGGCTCGTTGAGCGGGAAGATGGCGAGCAGGCCGTCGCCGATGAATTTCAGGATCTCGCCGCCGTGGCGCGCGATCGGCTCGGACATCGCATCGAAATAGTCGTTGAGGAGATCGATGACGTCGTCGCGCGGCCAATTGTCGGAGATCTTGGTGAACTCGCGCAGATCGCAGATCATGATCGCGGCGCGGACCGTTGTCCCGGTGCCGCGCCTTGTGGCGCCGGCCAGGATGAGCTCGCCGGCATGGGAGCCGACATAGGTCTCGAGCAACGTTCGCGCCAGGCGGTTCTTGATGCGGATTTCGCTGACGAGCGCCAGCACCGGCAACACTTGCTTCAGGCTGGCGATATGCGTCGCGTCAAAACCGCCGGGACGGTCGGTCGAGAACGTGACGAGATGCCGCTTGCCGAGGGTGTGGTAGAGCGGCCAGGCCACGTAATCGGTCAGGCCCTTTGCCCTCATCTCGTCATAGAGGGCGTGCTTGCGGCCGAGCGACGGGTCCTGTTCGAGATTCTCGCGCACCTCGGCGGCACCGTCCTGCATCTCATTGGCCGGGCTGCCGATATATTCGGACCGCTCCCGCACATCGAAATCGACCCGCGAGATCTCCGCCTCGCGCATGCCATCGGACCACATGAAACGAGCACCGAGCCATTGCGGGTGCTGGATCAGGACATGAAGCGTCGACCGCTTGAGCGGAATGCCCGCTTGCTGCAGCCGGACGCACATCTCGGCAAAGATGTTGTCGATGAAGCGCTGGTCGTGTGTGCCGTTGGTCAGCCAGTCGACGACGGCATCGCTGCCGGAACGGGCGGATTCATTGTTTGGCGGCGCGTTCATATCCTGCCCTTGGGCTGCGGTCTGCATCGGGGAGATATCGTGCTCCGGCGCGGCGGCGTCAACCTAGCCAGTTGCATGGATTGTGCGCATCGCTCTGGCGGGCAGGACCGCCGTTCAGCCCAGGATTTGGATAGATCCCAGCACGGCCAGCCCCGAGACGAGCGCGAGCGTCGACGCCCCGGTCAGTTCGACCTTCAACGTGTTTTCGTGCGAAATCGCAAAATCAGCGCCGCCGAGACGGATGCTGCAATCGCCGCGAGCCGCATAGAGGAGATGCGTGCCGGCGGACAATTGCCGATCACCGGGCTCTCTGAGCGCCAGAAGGTCGATCTCAACTGCGCCGCGCCGTGCCATCAGGTTCACGACCTCGACCGGGCCGGCCTCGAGCTCAGTCACGATGTCGAGCTCGCCGGTGAAGCGGACGGTCGTGAAGGGCTCGCGCTCGTCGAACTCCAGCCCCGGCGATTTGAGCACCAGACCGCGCCCGCCAACGACCATCTGCAAGCGGTCGATGCCCTGCATGTAGGAGAAGGCGCCGGGCGCCACGATCGGCGTCGCGGCGAAGCGCCACAGCAGGCTGTCCCAATCCTTCACCGGGCTATCTGCCCGATGCGCGTCCGCGATATCGGTAAAAATTCCGCCGCCGTTCTTCCACGGCGAGCGGGTGTAATCTTCGGATTTCAGCAGCGTGGTTTTCATGTTTTGGAGACTGCCCGAAAATGGCATGTCGAGCAACATCACCCGCGCAATAGGCTGCCTCCCTCACTCGCCCTTCCCGCTCTTCAGCTTCGGCAGCGTCTCGACGATCTTCTGCTTGCCGTCGACGATCTCGGCGAGAAAACTCGCGCGGTCGATGTCGCCGTTCTGGTCCCAGCTTGCTTCCATCAGCATGCCCGGGGCCTTGTCGGGTGTCAGCGTCAGGCCCTTCATCGTTGCGCCAAAGGCCTTGCTGTCGAACTTGCCGATCTTTTCGGTGACATATTTGATAAGATAGACCGCGGTGTAGCCCTTGATGCCGTTGTGATCGGGCCGGTACTTGAAGCGTTCGCTGAATTTCTTCGTGAACTCCTCGATCGCGGGCACCGGCGCGTCGGCGCTGAGGCCGACATGACCACGCACGCCGTTGGCTGCGGGGCCGGCAAGCTCGACCACCTTCTGGCTGAGCAGCGTGGTCTCGCCGAACAGCGGCGTCGACAAGCCCTGCCGCTTCGCCTCGATCAGGAAGCGCGCGCTCTCCTCCTCGTTGGTGTAGACGAAGATCGCGTCCGCCTTGGCGCTTTTCAGCTTGATGACGTCCGAGCCGAAATCGACCTGGCCCTGCTCGGTCGAGATATCGGCCGCAACCTCGATGCTGCGCGCCTTCATCTCCTTCACGAAATTATCGCGGCCGCCCTTGCCGAAATCATTGTTGACCCAGACCACCGCGACCGACTTCACGTTGAGGCGGTCGTGCAGATAGTTGGCGATCTTAGGCATCGAGAATTGCTGGCCGAAGGCGGTGCGGAACACCCAGGGATTGCCCTGCGTGGTGATGTCGGCGGCTTCCGCGCCGACGATCTGCGGGATCTCGGCCTGTTGCGTCAGCGCCATGTTGACCTTGACCGAGCCGGAATAGATCGGTCCGAGCACGACATAGGGCTCCCTGTCCAACACCTTCTGCACCTGCGCGCGCGAGATGCCCGGATTGCTCTGGGTGTCGAGATGCTCGGTCTGGATCTTGCGGCCCAAAATGCCGCCGGCATTGTTGATCTCGTCGACCGCGAGCGCAACGCCGTCGCGCCAGTTGGTACCGGAGACCGCGCCGGGCCCGGACAGCTCGATGACATCAGGAATATAGACCGTGGTCTGCGCGCTAGCCCCGCCCGCCGAGAGCGATGCCGCAATGGCGATGCCGAGCGGCCCTGCAAGATGCCTCATGATGTCCCTCCCGTTTGGCTCTGTTGTTATCTTGTTTGATCCGCCGCGCCGTCGAAGCCGAGCAGTCTTGCCGGCGTTTGCCACAGCAGGCGATGCTGGTCGCCGGGGTCCGGAAACAGCTTTGTCAGCACCGCGAGCAGTGGTCCGTAATCGAGCCGCTCCGCGGCGCGCAGGAACGGATAGTCCGAGCCCCAGACGCAACGGTCGAGCGTGAAAGCATCGACCAGCGCGGCGATGAACGGCCAGATATCCTCATAAGGATGCGGCTGCTGCGAGAACTTGTAATAGCCGGAGAGCTTTATGTGCGCATCGCGCTCACGGCCGATCGCGAGCAGGGCCTGGAAGGCTTTGCCCTTCATCCCCTGCGCGACCGAGGGACGCCCGCAATGGTCGAACACCAGACGCACGTGTGATTTTTCGATGAGCGGCAAGAGCGGGATCAACTGATCGTTCTCGACCTGGATTTGCAGGAACAGACCAAGGCTCGTCAGCTTCTCCAGCAGCGGTGCTGCCTTGAGATAATAGTCGGCGCTGTGGAACGGCACGTTGAAGGCGACGCCGATCACGCCGGCTGCCTTCAGCCGTTCGAGCTCCCCGATGTCGACGTCGTTTTCGACGACGGCAACGCCCTTGAGGCGGCCACCGCCCTGCTCCAGCGTGTCGAGCAGGATACGGCTATCGCTGCCGTAACCGGTGTTGGTCGCCACCACGAGCGCGTGGCGGACATCAAAGGCGTCGAACACGCGGATGAGCTGCGCCGCCGTCGCGATCTCCTGCCCGCTCGGCCGGTATGGCGTATCCTCACCATACGGAAAGCGAACGGGATCGATAGCGTGGATGTGGCAATCGATCCTGGGGGACGCCGGCATTGTCATGGCGCAAACTCCCCGGCGTTCGGATCAGAACGTGGCCTCGATGGCCTTGATCAGCTCGGGCGTCACGTCCGGCATGATACCGAACCAGGCCTTGAAGGCGAGCCGCGCCTGGTTAAGCAGCAGGCCGAGTCCGTTCACGGTGACGCAGCCGCGCGCGCGGGCCTCGGCCAGGAACGGCGTCTCGAGCGGCGTATAGATGAGATCGGCGGTGAGCGTCGTGGGCTTGAGCCGCGACAAGTCGATCTCCAGCGCGTCCTTGCCGACCATGCCGCGGTCGGTACAGTTGACGAGAAGCGCGACATCGGCAAGTGCGGCGCTACGGTCGTTCCAAGCAATGGTGCTGACGGCGGCGCCGAACTCCTTCGCGATGGCCTGCGCCTTCTCAGTGGTGCGGTTGGCGATGCGGATCTCGCGCGCGCCGTTTTCGAGCAACGCCACGACCACCGCACGCGAGGCACCGCCCGCCCCCAACAGCAGGATCGGTCCGGCGTCGCCGCGCCAGTCGGCCTTGGCGTCGCGCAGGCTTTGCACAAAGCCGTTACCGTCATTGTTAAAGCCGGAGAGCGTGCCGTCCGTTTCGACGACGATGGTGTTGACGGCGCCGATGCGCTTTGCGGTCTCGTTGACGCGGGTCAGCAGCGGCATTGCCGCCTGCTTGTGCGGCATGGTGACGTTGCAGCCACGGAAGCCAAGCGCGATCAGGCCGTCGAGCGCATCCTCGAGCCGCTCCGGCTTGACCGCGAGCGGCACATAGGCGCCGCGAATGCCGTGCGCCTTCAGCCAGTAATTATGAATGACAGGCGAGCGCGAATGCGCGACCGGCATTCCGATGACGCCCGCCAGCCCAAATCCATCCGCCTGCGACATGCTGCGATATCCATCCCTGACCACGCCCTTTGGCGTATGACCATTTAATTTGGTCACTTGTCCAAGACAATTAGAGGGAATGGATAGCGGGTGCAATCTGAATTTGGGTGCCCAGCAAAGCCGCCAGTCAGTAGCCCGGAGGGTACTTAAATTTCGCCGTCGTCCTGGCGAAAGCCAGGACCCATTATCTCGAATGGTTGTGATTGTGGCGAGCGAGCGGCCACGCCGTCGTCCCACAATTACTGACGGTGGTTATGGGTCCTGGCGTTCGCCAGGACAATGCTGGGGAAGGACGGCACGCGGCCTATCCGTGATAGCATACCCCGTCCTGCCCAGATTTCAGCGAGGCAAGCATGTCCGCAACCGACAAGGTCTTCGCCGGCTCGATTCCGAAGCTTTACGACGAGTATCTCGTCCCGCTGATCTTTTCCGTTTATGCCGACGACATCGCAAGGCGCGTCGCGGCGCTCTCTCCCACGGTGCTACTCGAGACGGCGGCGGGCACCGGCGCGGTGACACGCGCTGTTGCGGCTGCGCTGCCGCGCGACGTCCGTTACATTGCAACGGACCTCAACGAGCCGATGCTCGCCGTCGCGGCGCAGCGTCAGGGCGAGGACGATCGCATCTCATGGCGCCAGGCTGATGCCACCGCCCTGCCCTTCGACGATGCCACGTTCGACGTGGTCTGCTGCCAGTTCGGCGCCATGTTCTTTCCGGACCGCATCAAGGGTTACGCGGAGGCGAAGCGGGTGCTGCGGCCGGATGGCGCGTTTGTGTTCAATGTCTGGGACCGCATCGAGGACAATGTGTTCGCGCATGACGCGACGATCGCGCTCGGCAAGATGTTTCCCGATGATCCGCCCCGCTTCATGGCGCGGACGCCGCACGGCTATCACGACAAGACCGCCATCAAGGCCGATCTGGAACAAGCAGGGTTCGGCCACATATCGATCGAAACGCTTTCTGCGGTGAGCCGCGCGCCAACGCCCGACTACGTCGCAATTGCCTACTGCCAGGGGACGCCGCTGCGGAGCGAGATCGAGGCAAGGGATGCAGGCAAGCTTCAGGCTGCAACTGAGGCCGTCGCCGAGGCGATCCGAATGCGCCACGGACCCGGACCGGTCGAAGCTGGAATTCAGGCCCTGGTGATCACAGCGCGTCCGTAGTTGGTTTCGGCATTTGATCGGATACTACACCGCGCGGTTTCTGAACATCGTTGGGCGCCTGCCGCACTGGTGCATCGCTCTGTACGAAATGAACTCGCGCCGCTTTGATTGCCTGTTCTCCCAGCACCATTCCCAGCAGACCGACCAACGCGATCAATGGAGGGGCTGGCGAGCGAACCTGGACGAGGCCGTAGGCGACGCCGACGGCCGCACCCATCAGCAGGGAGACCATATATCCGGTCATCGTCACCCTCCTATTGCTGGGGCCGGAGCACGACGCGACCTGTCCATCCCGTTGCGACCTTGCGATACGCCTCCTGGGCTTCAGCGAGCCCACAGGTTTCCGTGATCGGTGCCGCGCGGTAGTCGCCGGCGGCGAACCCCGGTGTCAGCGCATCAAGCACCTGCGCTGACGCCGCAAGATCGCGCTTGAGCGTATCCACCCCGAACAATCGGCTTTCGTTGTGGTAGAAATCGGCGAGGTCAAAGCCGACTTCGCGTTGACCGGTCGCGGAGATTTCAACGAGCCTCCCCCGCAGAGCCAGGCTGTTGACCGCACTGCGGAACATCACGCCACCGACGAGATCGAACACGACATCGGCGCCCTTGCCGCCCGTGGCCGCGCGAATCGCCGCGGGCAGATCCTTTGGATCGATCAACAGTTTCTCCGCGATGGCGTGGATCGGCGCGTCCTGGTGCGGCGCATGCCTATCGACACCAATCACGCGAGCGCCGAGGCGCTTGGCGATCTGCGCCGCGGCGCCACCGACGCCTCCGCCGGCACCGATCAGAACCATCGTCTCGTCCGCCTCCAGGCCGGCCGCCTCGATGCCGCACCACGCGGCGACGTAGTTGACACCGACAGACGCCGCCTGCTCGAAGCTGAGATTTTCCGGCTTGCGCCTGAGGCTCGCCAGCGGCACTGCAATAAACTCTGCATGGGTGCCATCGCGAGTGAAGCCGGTATCGCCGCCAGTGCCCCAGACCGCGGCACCACGCCATTCAACGGGTCCCGTCTCGACCACACCTGCATAATCCCGACCCGGGATACGCGGCAGCGTCGTCTGGCTCATGGCCCCAGCCACGTTCTTGACATCACTGGGATTGATGGACGCTGCGATGACCCGCACCAGCGCGGCGTCGTTGCCGACAACCGGCTTTGCGACCTCCGTCAATTTCAGAACCGAGGGATCGCCAAAGGCTTCGAATTGTATTGCACGCATGATCTAGCTCCTCGCTTTGATGGCCAGAAAATGTGTGATCACACGCGCGCCGGAAAGTGGTGCGAAAGCATGCTATGTTTCCGATAGATGGAAACATAAGGGTATTATCTTGACGGATAGCATTGGGGATATTGAGCTATTTTGTACGGTCGTTGAAGCGCGCGGAATCTCCGCGGGCGCCACGGCGTTGCGTTCCTCGCCTCCGGCGACCAGCCGCCGTCTGGCCGCGCTGGAAAACCGCCTTGGCGTGCGCCTCGCCGAACGCAACGCGCGACGGTTTCGGCTGACCGAAGAGGGGGCGCTGTTCTACGAGCACTGCCGCAGGCTTCTTGCGACGATGCGCGACGTGGAAGCGGAGGTTTCCGCGCGAGGCGCGGCCGCCCGCGGGCTCTTGAAGGTCGGAGCACCGATGGAGCTTGGCCGACGGCGGATCGCACCATTGCTTGCGGAATTTGCGGCGCGGCATCCGGGGCTCGAAGCCCATCTGGTTCTGTCCGACGCCGGCCTCGAAGTCGGGCAGGATGGAATTGACGTCGCGCTTCGCGTTGATCGGCCCGACAATCCGGCGGTCATGACGCGCAAGATCGCCTCGACGCGGCGCGTGCTCTGCGCAGCGCCGTCCTATCTGACGGCGCGCGGCACGCCCAAGAGGCCCGCGGATCTGGCGGATCACGATTGCCTGCGCCTCGCCCGCCGACACCACTTGCACGATCGCTGGCGCTTTCACACGGAGCACGGTGTGGAGGAGATCGCGGTCGGCGGTCATCTCTCCAGCAGCAGCGGTGACGTGCTGCACGGCTGGGCTCTGGAAGGGCGCGGCCTTTCGTCAGAGGCCCTTTGGGACGTGGCTGAGGACCTGCAAGCCGGGCGGCTCGTTGCGTGCCTCACCGAATATTCATGCGACGAGATCGAACTATTCGCCACGTTTCAGCCCGGCCATCCGGTAGCGCCGCGCGTCCGCCTGTTCGTAGATTTCATGGCGGCCTCCCGTCTAAGCCAGTCGTCGTAGCCGCGCGGCTTCTGCGATCGATCGGCTGAACTGCGAGGCCAACGATGCGGCCCGCGTCCTACCAGAAGCTCCGCTGCATCGGCTGCGCCGGTTGATAGTACTGGTACTGACCGCCGCGCTGCCGGCGCGGATTGACCGGTTGTGGCGCCGGATCGCGCTGCCCAAAGAAGAAGCCGAAGCCGTTGCCGCCATTGCCCCAGCCATCGTCGCTGGCAATTTCCATCGGCGGCGCGGTCGGCTTGCGCGTGATGAAGCCACCCTGGGGATGGTTGCTCAAGACCGCGACGAACTCGGTTCGGTAGTTGGTCTCGGCGCTCAGAGGCTCGTCCGAGATGATGATCGAGGACCGCGGCAATGCGGTCGGCCCGATACGATCGATGATCTCCTGCGGGATGGTGACGCGGTCGAGTGCGTCCTTGGCGTTGTCGCCCTCGTCGATCGTGACGACGCTCCAGCGCAGGCCCGTGTCGTTCTTCGCCATCGCCGTGAAGATGTGGGTGCCGAGCGGCTGGTCGGGATTGCGGATGGTGACGGGAACCTCGATGCTGGTGTCGAACACCTCGCCACCGCCGTCCGGCGCCGGCTTATGGGTGTTGCGACGGACGTAGAGCTTCTGGGTCGAGCGGCTGATGTAGACCGAGACCGGTTCGAGTGCGAGCTTTGCGTCAGTCGACGCTTTGACAGCATCGGTCTTCTTGGTCGCGGCGGCCTTGGCGGCATCCTTGGTTGCGGCAACTGCATCGCGCTTCGGCTGCGCGGCGGCCTTGGCGGCGTCCAACTGAGTCGCCGCATCCGCGGCCTTGGTTGCGGCCTTCTGCTTCAGCTCGTCGGCCTTGGCTTTGGCCTGGTCGTTCTTGGCATTCGCAACCAGCTTGTCGGCATAGGCGTTCTCGGCGTCGGCGCGGGCCTTCTGCTGCTCGAGCTTGCGCAGCGACGCCGGGAGCGATTGCGCTTCTTTCGCCGCCGCGGCAGCAGCCTTCTTGGTTTCGTCGGCCGCCCTGGTGGCCTCCTCGGCCTCGGCTGCGAGTTTGCCGATACGGCCGGGAGCCGCAGCAATGGCCTCCTTATTCGGCACGAACAGCGAAGGATGCGAAAAGTCGACCGGAGCGGCGTCGTTCGGCGAGATGATCACCCGCATCCCGATATTGGTCTTCTCGAACAGCCCCTCGGCGAAGTTGAAGGGCATCCGCACGCAGCCGTGCGAGGCCGCGTAGCCGGGCAGCGGTCCGCCGTGCAGCGCGATGCCGTTCCAGGTGATGCGCTGCATGTTCGGCATCCAGGCATCGTCATACATGGTCGAGTGGTGGTCCTTGTCCTTCTCGACGACGGCGAAAACACCGGCCGGCGTCTCGCGCCCCGTGGTTCCGGTCGAAACCGGCGCACGCAGGATCCAGCCCTCGGCGTCATAGAAGGTGACCTGCTGGCTCTTGATCGACACGACCGCCATGATCGGCTCGCCGGCTTCGCGCGGCGCAACTGCCTCGGCGGTCTGGCGCGGCTGCTTCGCAGCCATCGCACCTGTGCTCAGCGCGGTCAGCGCAGCCACTGCCGCGAACATCACAATTCCGGGAGGCCCCCAACGCCGCATCGTTTCCTTGGATTGCGCCGTCGTCAGTCGGTCTTTCATGCCATACCCCGGTTGCCTGTCAGCACTTGCGTCGATCATCGGTCAGATTGCGATCTTTGGATTAAGAAATCGCAGCCACCATCCGTTCCGTATCCGGCGATTTTCGGTCCGTACCAGTGACAAATCTCTCATATACGACGGCTCGCGCGGGCGGAAGGGCGACCGGGGACTGAAGCTGGTGGCTGAGAGGCTGGCCAGGGGCTGGCGGACCTGCGCGGCAGAATGTCCGCCTTCGGAGGCGACGCGGACAGGATGTGACCGGAATCACAGAGAATTGCGTTAGACCGCGGCAACCTTGGCCCTAACCTCTGTGAGGCGGCCTATCGGAGGATGAGCAGGTGTCCTCAATTCTCTCGCAGATTGCTTCGGTCGTGGCTGGCCTCGCGCTGCTCACCACCGGCTTCATCGTCTTTCCCGAAAACTATAGAAGAAGTCTCGCGAAAGGCCTGGCCATCTCGATCTCGCTTGCCGTGCTCGCGGCTGTTCTGATCACGGTGGCACGCAACCTTGGTTCTTGAAGGGGGCAGGCGTTTTCAGTCACGGCGGGCTGACATCACGTTGCAGCCAAACCAGATGGTTCTGATATCCATTACATTTTTGTGACGTAGGCCACATAGGCCTCCGGCTCATGCTGCTAATTTCGCATGCATGATGAAACATCTCAGGCTACCGATCGTCCTCACCGCCCTGGTCGTCGCGACGCAAAGCTTCGCCGCCGAGACCACGGGTGCAGGCTCAACCTTCGTTTCGCCCGTGATGGCGAAATGGATCGACGCCTACAAGGCAAAGACCGGCAACACCGTCAGCTATCAGGCGGTGGGATCGAGCATCGGCGTCGGCTTGATCAAGAAGGCCACTGTCGATTTCGGCGCCACCGACATGCCGCTTGATCCTAAGGAGCTGGAGAAGCTCGGCATGATCCAGTTTCCGATCGTGATCGGTGGCGTCGTTCCGGTCGTCAACATCGACGGCGTCAAGCCGGGCCAGATTCACTTCACCGGCGAGGTGCTCGCGGGCATCTATCTCGGCAAGCTCAAATCCTGGAATGATCCGGCCATTCGCGCGATCAATCCCGACCTAAAGCTGCCGAATGCGCCGATCACCGTCGTTCATCGCATCGACGGCTCCGGCACGACGTTCAACTGGTCGAACTATCTCTCCAAGGTTAGCCCGCAATGGAAGACGAGTGTTGGCGAAGGCACGGCTGTCGAGTGGCCGGTCGGCGTGGGCGGAAGGGGCAATGACGGCGTCGCCTCGCTCGTCGGTCTCGTGCCCGGCTCGATCGGATACCTCGAATATGCCTATGCGCTGCAACGGCTCGACAAGATCTCGTTCGGCGTGGTGCAGAACAGCGCCGGCAATTTCGTCGTCCCCGACGCCGCATCGTTCCAGGCGGCTGCCTCGAGCGCGGACTGGAAAGCGGAAAAGGATTTCCACCTGGTTCTCACCAACGCGCCCGGCGAGGATGCCTACCCGATCACGGCGACGACCTTTGTGTTGATGCCGATCAAGCCGAAATCGCCGGAGAGATCGGCGGCAGCCATCGACTTCGTGCGCTGGTCGCTGGACAACGGAAAATCGCAGGCCGAAACGCTCAATTACGTTCCGTTGCCGGCCGCCCTGATCCAACAGGTCGAGCAGTACTGGCAGCAGAGCTTTGAGGCGACAACCGTAACGGCGTCGGCGATCGGCAAACGCTGACGCCAGAGCGGCGCGCCTTAGGGCGCGCCAACTGCCTTGTTCGCAACGAGCGTCTCGATTTCACCCTCGCTCAGGCCCGCTTCGCGCAGCACCTCGCGCGAATGCTCACCGAGGCGCGGCGGCATGCGATGGATGCCGGCGGGGCTTTCGGAAAATTTCGTTGCGGGGCGGGCCTGCCGGATGCGGCCTTCGGTCGGATGATCGATATCCGCAAACAACCCGACGGCGGCGAGATGCGGCTGCTCGCCAATCTCGGTGAGCCGGGCGAAGGCCGTGTGCGGCACGTCCAGCCGCAGCAGCAATTCCTCCCACTCGGCCGTGGTGCGGGTCGGTCCGATCTCGCTCATGCGATCGTAGATTTTGTCGATATTCTGGGAGCGCAGCACGGGATCGCGCACGCCGAGCTCGTCGCTTAGTTCAGGACGGCCAACGGCCTCGAAGAAGGCGCACCAATTGTCCCCGGAATAGGGCAGCATCGTCAGCCAGCCGTCCTTGGTCTTCACCGGACGCCGGTTCTTCATCCGCTTGTATCCGGTCGGGCCGATCGGAGGATCGAAGGCGTGCCCGCCCAGCATCTCGATGCTGTTGAAGCCCGCGATCGTCTCCAGCATCGGCACTTCGACCATCTGGCCCTGTCCGGTGCGCTCGCGCCGGAACAAGGCCGCGGACACCGCGCCGACCATGGCCATGGCGCAAATCTTGTCACCGATCAGGCTGGGGACGAATTGCGGCTCCTCATCCGATCCGATCGATGATGCCAGGCCCGAGGCGGCCTGGATGATCTCGTCGAAGGCCGGGCGTGCCGCCCATGGACCGTCCTGGCCGAAGCCGGTCGCGGCGGCGTAGATCAGCCGCGGATTGAGCTTTGCGCAGTCCCCGTAACCGAAGCCGAGCCGCGCCATCGCTGCGGGGCGCACATTGGTGACGAGCGCATCGACCGTCGGGATCAACTTTGCCAACACCGCCTTGCCGTCGGGATGCTTGAGATCGAGCGCGAGGCTGCGCTTGTTGCGATTGACCGCCATGAACTGGCCGCTCATGCCGCGGTTTCGAAACACGCCGGTGTAGCGCCAATTGTCACCCGACGGCGGCTCCACCTTGATGACGTCGGCGCCCCAATCGCCGAGCATTTGCGCGGCATAGGGACCGAACAGCACGCTCGTCAGATCGAGAACGCGGATGCCGCTGAGAGGACCGGTCGGTGTCGTCATGTCTACACTGTGGCTGGAGGAAGCTATCAATCGATATCTGGATGTTATTCGCCGATGACGTCGCCGAACAGCTCCCAGGACTTTCCGTTGAAGCGCGCCATCTGCAATTGCCGGATCGGCGTGACCTGCTCGGCCGAGGTGTTGAGCCTGATGCCCGGCAGCAGCATCGGCAACTCGACGTCCTTGAAAGACTGCGCCTGCTTCATCAAATTGGCGCGCGTGAGGTCATTGCCGGCGCGTTGCAGCACCAGCTCCATCATCTGCGCCATGGTGTAGCCGGTAACATTGAAGATATCGGCGGGGTCCGCACCCGCATTGTAGGTCTTCATCCATTCACGCCAGGCCTTCATGCCGGCATCATCCGCCCAGCGCGGATCGCCGGGATCCTTCTGGAACGCGCCGGTGACGATGCCGACGGCATTCTCGAGCCCGGCAGGGATCAGCACGGAGCCGACGGAATTGGAGACAGCCGGAAGAATGATCTGCGGCTTCCAGCCGAGCTCGGCGGCCTTCTTGATCGCCTGCGCCGCGAATTTCGGCGTGCACTCGTTGAACAGCACGTCGGCCCCCGCGGCCTTAAACTTGACAATCTGGGAGTCGACCGTCGGATCGGTCGTCTCGTAAACGGCTTCCGACACGATCTGGCTGACGTGCTCGCCGAGCCCTTCCTTGAAGCCTGCGAGATAGTCGCGCCCCGGATCCTCGTCCGGCGTGATGACGGCGATCTTGGCGTCGGGCTTGTTCGCCAGGATCCACTTGGCGTAGACGCGCCCCTCGGTTCTGTAGGTCGGCTGCGAGCCGGTGGTCCAGGGGAAATGCTGCGGATCATTCCAGCGGCTGGCGCCACTCGACGGGAACAACTGCGGGATCTTCTTGGCATTGAGATATTTTTGCGCAGCGATGTTTGGGCCGGTGCCGAGCATCGAGAACATCGCGAAGACTTCGTCGCTCTCGGCAAGGCGCCGCACCTGCTCGACCGTCTTCGCCGGCGAGTAGGCGTCGTCCATGCTGAGGAGCTCAACCTTGCGGCCGTTGATGCCGCCCTTCTCGTTGAGCATCTTGAAGTAGGCGATTTCAGCGCGGCCGATCGCGGAATAGGCGGACGCCGGCCCGGAATAGGGCATGGTCTGGCCGAGCTTGATCGAGGTATCGGTCGCGCCGGTGTCGTAATTTCCGGCGCGAGCTGCCGAGGCAGCGCCCAGGACGGCAAGCAGAGCGACAGCTCCGCCGATGAGCTTGAATGTCTGACCGAGCATGCGCGGCATCTCCTTCCCTGGCAGAGTGCGTCGACGCGTGGCCCCACAGGCCGCCGTCAACATCCTCCACTTCTGTTCTTGGTTATCATCGGCCGCATCGCACGCGATGGCGGCGAGGCAGACGATACCTTGATTATGGGGCGTGAGATGTAGCGCAGAATACAGATACGTATGCGCGAGCCGCAGCCGTTCACGACCACGTCACCAGAGGTGACGTCAGACCTCGAGCCATTCCTGCCGTACGGCGGCATTCGCCTTGAGCTCGTCCGGCGTGCCTTCGAACACGACGCGGCCGTGACCCATGATATAGACGCGCTTGGAGATCCGCATCGCGATCGACAGCTTCTGCTCGACGAGCAAAATCGCCACGCCGGCCTGTGCGATGCGGGCAATGAGATCGCCGACCTGCTGCACGATCAACGGCGCCAGCCCCTCGGTCGGCTCGTCGATCATGATGAGGTCGGGATCGCCCATCAGCGTGCGGCATGTGGTGAGCATCTGTTTCTCGCCGCCGGACAGCACACCCGCGGCCGTATCGGCGCGCGCGGCGAGATTGGGGAACATGTCGAGCATGTCCTGAAGCCGCCATTTGCCGGGCCGGCGCGTGTCCTTGACACCGAGCAGCAGGTTCTGCCGAACCGTCAGACTCGGGAAGATGTCGCGATGCTCGGGCACGTAGCCGAGGCCGAGATGCGCGATCTTGTAGCTGGGCAGACCAGCGATATCCTTGCCCTTGAAGCGGATCGTGCCTTGCGGGGCGACCTCGCCCATGATCGCCTTGACCGTGGTAGAGCGGCCGACGCCGTTGCGGCCGAGCAGGCTCACGACCTCGCCTGCGGCGACATCGAGGTCGACGCCCTGGAGGATGTGGCTCTTGCCGTAATAGGCGTGGAGATTCCTGACCTCGAGCATCAGTGCGCTTCCTCGCCGAGATAGGCTTCCTTGACCTTCGGATCGCGGCGGATTTCTTCCGGCGTGCCCGACGCGATGATGTGGCCGTAAACCAGAACCGAGATGCGGTCCGCGAGCCCGAACACGACGCTCATGTCGTGCTCGACGATCACCAGGGTCTTGCCCTCGGTCAAGCGCCGGATCAGCGACACCGCGCGGTCGGTTTCGGCGTGGCTCATGCCGGCGGTCGGCTCGTCGAGCATGACGACGGTGGCGCCGCTCGCGATGGTGATGCCGATCTCGAGTTCGCGCTGCTCGGCGTAGGTCAGGAGACCGGCCGGAACATCCCGCCGATGAGTCAGATGGATGTCGTCGAGGATCTGAGCGGTGCGCTCGCGCACCTCAGGCAGGCTGTCGACGTTCTTCCAGAAGGCGTAGCGGTGGCCGGTCGCCCACAGCACGGCGCAGCGCACGTTCTCCCAGACCGACATGCGGGCGAACACGTTGGTGACCTGGAACGAGCGCGACAGGCCGCGCCGGTTGATCTCGAACGGCTGCAGGCCGGAGATCAAATCGCCATTGAGCCTCACCTCGCCCGAGGTCGGCTTGATATGACCGCTGATCAGATTGAACGTCGTCGACTTGCCGGCGCCGTTCGGGCCGATGATGGCATGCCGCTCGCCTTGCGCGACGCTGAGGTTGAGGTCGCGGATGATGCCGACATTGCCAAAGCGCTTTTCGACGGCGTGGACTTCGATCGCTGGGCTCTTTCCAGATACCGCTCCGCTCATGCCAGATACCCCCGATCACGGGCAACCGTGGCGGCGCGGTCCCACGCCTCCGCAATCCGCCGCCAGGTCAGCCGCGCGACGAACGCGCCGCCGACAACGAGAACCGCTGCGGTGAGCCACGTCATCGGCGAGGTCGGATTGAAGGGAATGCCGAAGAGATTGATGGGGTCTCCGCCGGAATAGCGCGCGACCGTTTCGATGGTCAAGATCACGCCGCAAGCCAACGCGACCGTCGGCACGATCGCGACGAGATAGGACGGGATCACCGTCCACAACGTCCCGGCGCGGATCAGCGGCCGATGCATCATCAGAAGACCTGCAATTCCGCCCGGCGCATACATCACAATCCCGATGAAGATGATGCCGAAATAGAGCTGCCATGCCGTGGTGAGGTTGGTCAGCCCGAGCTGGAGATAGGTGACCAGGATCGCGCCGAGGATTGGACCAAAGAAAAAAGCGGTGCCGCCGATGAAGGTGGAGAACAGCACCAGACCGGACTGGATCGCACCGAGCAGCGCGGAGTTCGCGATCTCGAAATTGATCGCGGTCAGGCCGCCGGCGACGCCTGCGAAAAACCCGGCAAAGCAATAAGCGAGGTAGCGGACGACGTGAGGATCGTAGCCGATGAACTGGACACGCTCGGGATTGTCGCGGACGGCATTGCTGATCCGCCCCAGCGGCGTCCGGGTCAGGGCGTACATCGCGATGGCTGATAGCACCAACCAGAAGGAGATCAGATAATAGACCTGAAGCTGCGGCCCGAACGACCAGCCGAGCATCTTCGGCAGCGCGGTGCGGTCCGTCGTGATGCCGGACTCTCCGCCGAACACGGAGCGCAGGATCAGCGAGGAGGACGCCACCAATTCACCGATGCCGAGTGAGATCATCGCAAACACCGTGCCGGCTCGCTTGGTCATGACCCAGCCGATGATCATTGCGAAGACGAGGCCGCCGATACCGCCGAACAGCGGAATGAACGGGAGCGGGATCGGCCAGCCGCGCGACACCACCGCATTCATCATGTGGCAAGCCGCGAAGCCGCCAAGGCCGTAGTGAACCGCATGGCCGAACGACAGCAGGCCGGTCTGGCCGAGCAAGATGTTGTAGGACAGCGCAAAGACGATCGCGATGCCGATCAGGCTGAAGGACGTCAGCGAGCCGCCCGACGAGAACACCTGCGGCAGGACGATCAGCGCGGCGATGCCGATCAGCCAGATACCGTAGAAGCGCAGATTTTCACCCGCGGGTTTTGCTGTGACGCTCGATGTTGTTGCAGCGGTCATGACTCGCGCGTCCCCATCAGGCCCATGGGGCGAACGATCAGAATGAGCACCAGCAGCATATAGGGAACGATCGGCGCGACCTGCGCGATCGTGACGTTCCAGATATCGGTGAGGACAGACGGTCCCGTCGATGGATCGAGCGGGCCGAAGGCGCTCGCCAGCGAGCCATCGAGTGCCACCGCAAAGGTCTGCACCAGTCCGATCACGAGCGATGCGATGAAGGCGCCCGGCAAAGAGCCGAGGCCGCCGAACACGATGACCACGAACAGGATGGGCCCGAGCGAAGCCGCCATGTCCGATTGCGTCACCAGAGCGGGGCCGGCGATGACGCCGGCAAGCCCGGCCAGCGCGCTACCGACGCCGAACACCACCATGAACACGCGCCCGACATTGTGACCGAGATGGCCCACCATATGAGGATGGGTGAGCGCAGCCTGGACGATGAGGCCGACGCGGGTGCGTTTGAGCACGAGCAGCAGCGCCACGAAGATCACGACCGAGATCGCCAGCATGAAGATCTTGTAGGCGGGATAGTTGGTCGAGAAGATCGTGAAGGCCGGGAAGTCGAGCAGCGCCGGCACGCGATAGTCGAGCGGGCTCTTGCCCCAGATCATCGACACGATCTCTTCGATCGCAAAAGCCAAGCCGAACGTCAGCAGCAGCTCGGCGACATGGCCGTGCTTGTGGGTGTTGCGCAGGCCATAGCGCTCGACCGCCATGCCGATGGCGCCGACCAGCAGCGGCGCCAGCACCAGCGCCGGCCAGAAGCCGATCCACTTCGTGAGCTGGAAGCCGAAGAAGGCGCCGAGCATGTAGAAGCTGGCATGGGCGAAGTTGAGCACGCCCATCATGCTGAAGATGACGGTCAGACCGCTCGACAGCAGGAAGAGCAGCATGCCGAACAACACGCCGTTCAGGGTTGAAATGACAATGAGTTCAAGCACAGCGCACTCATGAATGTCCGGGGCCGAATGGCCCCGGTGAACATCGCCCAATCGATCAAATGCATTCCGGCCGCCCTCCCGCGACCGATGACGGTCGCGGAAAGGCGACGTACCCCGTGATTACGGCCGCGTCATCTTGCAGGTCGTGGAGACCATGGCCTGCGGCGTATCGATCCTGGAGACCAGATGCCAGCCCCAACCGGTGCTCTCCTCGTCGAACGGCTCGCTCTCGGTCAGCTTGCCGAAGGAGGAGATGTAGATCGGCTGCAGGAACTGGTGATCGTCCTTGCGCATGATGCCGGTGCCGCCATCCAGCACCTCGAACTTCAGGTCCTCGAGCGCCGCCGCCACCTTCACGGGGTCGATCGAGTTGGCCTTCTCGGCAGCCGCCTTGAACATGCGCATCTCGTTGACCGCGCGCGGGTACCACAGCGACAAATTGACCTTGGCGCGGAACGCCTTCTCGTAGTCCATCGCGGCCTTGTTGCCGGAGTTGGCAAAGCCTTCGGTGATCTGGAAGACCTGCTGGTCAAGACCGGTCTGCTTGATCGCGGTCGGGCCGCCGGCGCCGCCGGCGTAATAAGTGTACCAATTGACCTTCAGGCCGGCGTCGGCCGCAGCCTTGAGCAGCAGCGCAAAATCCTGGCCCCAGTTACCGGTGACGACGCTGTCGGCGCCCGACGCCTTGATCTTCGCAATATAAGGCGAGAAATCCGTGACCTTCAGCAGCGGGTGCAGCTCATCGCCGACGATCTGGATGTCGGGCCGCTTGGCCCCAAGCATCTTGCGCGCGTCGGTTCGCACCGACTGGCCGAACGAATAATCCTGGTTGATCAGGTACACCTTCTTAATGGAGGCGGTGTCCTTCATGTAGTTGGTGAGCGCTTCCATCTTGATGTCGGAGCTGGCATCCCAGCGGAAATGCCAGTAGCTGCACTTCTCGTTGGTCAAGCTCGGATCGACGGCGGCGTAGTTGAAGTACAGGACTTCCTTGCCGGGATTGCGCGTGTTGTTCTTGGTGACGAAGTCCGAGAGCGCCGCGCCGACGGACGAGCCATTTCCTTGCGTGATGTAGTGGACCCCGGCATCGATCGCCTTCTGGGCCTGCACCAGGCTCTCTTGCGGATTGGTCTTGTTATCGAGCGGGACGATCTCGATCTTGTGGCCGAGAATGCCGCCCTTGGCGTTGAGCTCATCGGCCAGATATTGGAATGTCTTTAAACCACCCTCGCCGACGCTGGCGCCGCCGCCGGAAAGCGGATCGATGTAGCCGATCTTGATGGTGTCCTCGGCCGACGCTGCATGACCGAGCATCGGAGCGATCACGGCAATGGCCAAAGTGAGCTTGCGCATTATTTTGTTTCCTCGCTGAATTTCGACTTTAGTCGATAGATGCATGCGCATATTGCTGCGCAATTTCAAACCCATACTGAGCAGAACGAGCTTTGATTGACAAGCTCGGCAAGGCATGGCTTCGGCCGCCGCTACGGCAAAATGTAAGGCCGACTGTCCATCCCGTTCGCAGAAATTTCCGTGATGAGAAATAGAACACCAGCCGGAACGCAGAGGCCTCGCGCGACCATCCGGGCTGGCGCCGGCTGGAGGCTACGACAGCCCGCGACCGCCGGCAGATCGGGCTTGGACCCGAGCCCGCGCCTCTCCAAAGGAGACGAGCTGCAGCCGCTCTTCATCCCACAAAACCAGTCGCACAGACCGCAGACTCTGGAGCAGGGTCATTCGTCCGACGCCAGCGAGTTGCGGATAGTCCCGCAACACGTCCGGCAATCGATAGCAGGGAATCCGACTGCACAAATGATGGATGTGGTGGATACCGATATTTGCCGTGAACCATCGCAAGACGACCGGCAAGTGGTAATGGGAACTGCCATGCAGTGCAGCTTCGTGAAAACTCCAGTCTTTGCCATGGGACCAGTACGTGTCCTCGAACTGGTGCTGGACGTAGAACAGCCAGACACCGATCGACGCCGCCAGAACCATGATCGGCAAATGCACAAGCAGGAATGGCCCATAGCCGACCAGCCGGATCATCGCCACGACGAGAACCGCAATGGCGGTATTCGTGCCCATGGTACTCAGCCAGGGCTTCCAGCCGCCACGCATCAACCCCACCGGCAATCGATGCTTCAAGACGAACAGGTACGTGGGACCTACGCCAAACATCACCATGGGATGCCGATAGAGGCGATATCGCATCCGACGCCAGCGCGACTGCGCAAGAAACTCCCGCACGGTCAATGTATCGATGTCGCCCAGGCCCCTATGATCGAGGTTGCCGGAGCTCGCATGATGGCGCGCATGGTTATGTCGCCAATAATCGTATGGCGTCAGGGTCATGACACCGATGGCTCGGCCGACCCAATCATTCGCAACGCGGCTGCGAAAGAACGAGCCGTGTCCGCAATCGTGCTGGATCATGAAGAGGCGCACCAGCAAGCCAGCCGCGGGCACCTCAAGCAGCAGGCCAGCCCAATAGCCATGGTCAAGAGCATTTTGGATCAGCGCCCAGATGATCAGGAACGGCACTGCCGTGATCACCAGCTCAAAAACCCCGCGCGCGCTGTCGGGTTCGCGATAACGGGCGAGCAATCGCGGCAATGCGCGGATTTCCGGCAGCCTTTGGCTCATATCTGGTTTGCTTCCGAGCAGGCCCGCCCAAGACGGCATGGTTCTCGCGCACGGACGCCTTCGGCAGCGGCTCTGAGGTCGCGCGCCCCACGCACCGCCATATTGATCCGTGCGAGGATGTCTTGCTGAGCAATATTGCTCAGTCCAAGATCCAACATTCACTCGCGAATTTGCCAGACCGCAGGCAATTTTCCGGAATATGAGCAATATTGACCAGTGGATGACACGGGACTACGGCATGCTCACGCCGTCGCAGCCAGCGGATCGGCCGCCAGCGGCAGCAGCTTCGCGTACGGCATACCCCGCCATATGGGCAGGAGCATCACATGTCCGAGGTCTACGCTCGTCCGGAACCGTCGCTGATTCCGATACCGCGGCCACTCTGCCCGATGTGCCAACGTCGCATGACGCTGATCCGCATCGGATTGGGTTGCAGCGATCCAGATATGCGAGTCTTCGAATGCTCCAACTGCGGTCAGGTCTATGGACGACCAGCTGACGATCCGATCAAATCGGCCAGGTGAATCGGAACGCTCGACGAAGTGGCCCCAGCACGGGGGTGCGAACAGGGCCGCCATTCATCGGATATAGTGAGTGGGCATTACATCCGGTCGCCATCATCAAGCGACCGCAGCAATGTTGGTTCCAGCGGGTCACACAGCGAAAACTGCTCAGATACCGGTCGTTTGAACAGCGCACGGCTTGCTGCCAAGTGTGGACCATTGCTTCGCCGAACCTGAGCACTTCTGCTCTGTGACAACGCGCAACCGATAGGTTCATTGGGACCGGCATCGGACGATCGCACGGCACTGCGCGGACGTGCGCCGCATTGCGAGCCTGTCGAAACAGCCACTCCAATTCGCCGGTTCGGATGCCAGACGGGTCGGAGGTCAGAAGCAAGATTTGGCTAACGGACCCAGCACCGGGCCTGCTAAACTGAGTATTCCCCATCAGGCTTTCACGACTTCATGGCAAAAGCGCCGAAAAGCTCATTTGATCCAAAAATCTTTCTCGCCATGGTCGGCGAGGGCAAAGCCATATTGAAATTTGACAAGAGCCAGGTGGTGTTTTCGCAAGGCGACGCCGCAGATACCGTTTTCTATATCCAGCAGGGGAAGATCAAGGTTCTCGTCGTCTCCGAGCAGGGCAAGGAAGCGGTGGTCGGAATCATGGAGCCCGGACAATTCTTCGGCGAAGGTTGCCTGAACGGACATCCCTTGCGAATTTCGACAACGGTGGCGATGGAGCAATGTGTGATCACTTCCATCGCAAAATCCGCGATGCTTGCGGCACTCAAAAGCGAACCGAAGTTTTCCGAGTTGTTTATGGGCTACCTTCTCAGTCGAAACAGCCGCATCGAGGAAGACCTGATCGACCAATTGTTCAATTCCAGCGAGAAGCGGCTTGCGCGTCTCCTGCTGCTGTTGGCAAATTTTGGAAAGGAAGGTGTCCCTCAGCCCATCGCAGTGCAGATCAGCCAGGAGACGCTCGCTGAGATGATCGGGACAACCCGCTCGCGTGTCAGCTTTTTCATGAACAAGTTTCGCAAACTCGGCTTCATCAGCTACAACGGCAAGATCGAGGTTCACAATTCGCTCCTGAACGCGGTCTTGTATGACAAGCCTGAGATCGTGAGAAACGACGACTGAGGCATTAGGACGCAAGGGTCGAATCGGCTCGAGCGGTCTCCCGCGCATTGCGGAACATCAAGCGCGCCGTCGGGTTGCCAACAAGGGCCGTCGGCCCCGACGCGATGCGGGGATAGCGGCCTCGGAACCAGCGACCTCTATTCTATAACGATACAAAGGCACCCAATGAAAAAGACCATCACGCCAGCAGACGAGAATGAGCCGAGAATCGTTCAAAGGGCTGATGTGGCGCCAACAGATGGATTCTCGCTGGTGGTCGACGGTCAGTTCAAGGCGCATTACGACGACGGAAATGCCGCGCAAGAAGCTGGCGCCGAGCTGTTGGGCAGGTTTCCAATGTTGCAGGTCCTGATCTACGATGCTGCCACCAGGACGAGATCCCCGCTGCAATAGTTCTCGGCAAATGTTCAGCGTGGGGCATTCGGTAGGGCGGAAACCGCCCCTAAACGCCCAGCGCCTTGCGGTTGAACGTCCGTAGGAAGCGCAGCGACAGCGTCCGCACGTTCGCAACATTCAGCAGCCACGCTGCGGCGGCGTAAGCAAGGCCGCCCGCAACACTCACGACGATCAACGACACGAGGGCGGTGCCGCCGACCGCCGAGCGTGCAATGAGGATCGCGGCCGCCATCGCTGCGGCCGACACGCCGACGCCGGCAAGCCGGTTGAAATCGAACGGCACCGGATGGGCGCGATGCATCAGAACGACGGCGACGACGAAGCCAATCGCCTCGGTCGCAAGCGTCGCGAGCGCCGCACCGTAGAGGCCGTAGCCTGCCACCAGCGCGAACATCAATGCCACGCTCACGACCAGGATGAGGAACGATTGCGCCGCCAGCATGAAGGGGCGCTCGGCGAGCTGAAAACTGATCTGCACATAGAACTGGTTGGCGATCCCGAAGAAGCGGGCGAGCACCAAAATCGGCAGCAGCGCCGACACGCCGGCGCGGAAATCGATGCCGACGAGCGTGCCGGCGACCTGGTCCGCCGCGAGCGCAAGCCAAACGGCAACTGGCGCCACGACGACGAGCAACAGTTCGAAGCTCTCGGATAGACGCTCGCGGGTCGCATCCGCGCTCTTCTCCGACAGCGATCGGAACACGAGCGGCACGGTCGCCGCGGCGACGCTCGAGGCGATCATCACCATGAACTGGCGCGGCAGATCCGCGGCGACGCCAAAGATGCCGGCGGCGTCCTTGCCGAGCAGCCAGGCGACGATGAGACGATCGCAGGTAGAGTACAGCGCGACCGAAAGACCGGCCAGCGTCAGCGGCAGGCCATAGCGCGCCAGTTGCATGAACTGGCTGCGCTGGAAGCGCGCGATCTTCGTGCGATCGCCGACGAGATTCAGGATGATACCGCTCAGCGAGCCCAGGCCGAACGCCGCGAGCAAGCCCATTCCGCCCCAGCCGAGCCAGATCCCGAGCAGGCCAAAGCCGACGCTCGCCAGGCTCCGCACGATCGAGATTGTGGCGAACCGGTAGGGGCGTAGCTTGGCGCGTTCGAACTCCTGTCCGACATCGACCGCATTCGACATGATCGCGACGAACATGCTGGCGAGCAGCAATTCAATGCTGACGTCGCTGCGAAACAGGAAGACCAGTGGCGTTGCAGCGCACATGGCGGCGACCGTCAGCGCGAAGGCGGCCATCGCCGTGCCGCGAAAATCCACCTCCGCCGACATCGCCTGATAGCGCGACACCGACAGCTTGATCCAGGCAAAGAAGATCGCGCCCAAAATGCCGGCAATGCTGATGCCGACGACATAGACGCCATACTCAGCCGGGGTCAGCAGCCGCGTGTAGGCGGTGACCGCGAAGAAGCCCACCGCCGCAGGCAGGATGTAGGCGACCAGGTAGATCGAGAAATGGCGATTCAGCATGCGTGCACGGGACCGGCGGCCTTGCGATCGAGTGGCCGTTAATCAGTTGGACCTTGGCGTGACTATCGGAGGCTTGGCGATCGGACTGCGCCGCAGCATCCCCCAAGATAGTCACATAAGTCTGCAAATCGGCCCCCGAATGGGGCAGGCCCACCGGTTTCGCGCGTTAGCGTTAAATTTGCCCTTTCCTTGAACCTGAAGGCGCGATCACCGAAAAGAAACCATGATTTCAAGACTGGCGCCGGCCGTCTGTTTAATGCCTGGACGTAACTGACATGGACGTTGCCGAACGTATACGGACGACGTCGCCTGCGAGCGACCTTTCGGGCGACGCCGGCCGGCTCGCCACGCTGTCGCCTGCCGGTTCCAGGCACGGACGCGAGCGCATGGTCCTCAATCTCTTCTTCGAGGAGAGAGACGACCGCTGGTTTCCCGGCGACCGGCATGTGAGGCCGTGGCTCAGGCGTCTGCTCTACGGCAAGGCCCGGATGAGCGGCCAGCATCGCGTCTTTCTCAATCTGTGCGCCGGCCTCGACCGGCTTGGGATCCGCTACCGGGTCAACGACTACGGCCACATCCAAAAGCATCCGGAAGAGCTCGCCTGCATTATCGGCCGCCCTTTCGTGCTCGATTGGATTACGTGGAAGAATCCGATCCTGCTCGGTGTCGCAGCGTTCAATCACCCGATCGACGCCCCGGATCTGTTCCAGCGCCTTCCGGTCAAGACCGTTCTGGTTCCGAGCACCTGGTATGCGGACATGTGCAGGCCGGGATGGCCCAAAATCGAGGTCTGGCCGATCGGCATCGACACGGATGCGTGGAGGCCGTCATCGCCCGAGCAGAAAACCACCGACGTGCTGCTGTACGACAAGGTGCAATGGCAGCGCGAGCGCCATTCGGTCGAACTGGTCGCGCAAATCCGCTCACATCTTGCGGTGAACGGGCATTCGGTCGAGGAACTCCGCTATGGCAGCTACGAGGAAAGCGATTACCGGCGCGCGCTTTCGCGCTGCCGCGCCATGATCTTTCTTTGCCAGCATGAAAGCCAGGGCATCGCCTATCAGGAGGCGCTCGCCAGCGGCGTTCCTGTCTTCGCCTGGGACGGCGGCGGCGCCTGGCAGGATCCGGATTATTTCCCCCACAGAGTGACGTTCGAGGGCGTGTCCTCGGTGCCCTATTTCGACGCGCGCTGCGGCATGAAGTTCATCGACGCCGACAGCTTCAAGTCCAGCTGGAGCGCATTCTGGGAGCGCGCCGCAGCAGACGGCTTCTCGCCTCGCGATTACGTGATGGACAATCTCGCACTCGAGCAGCAGGCGCTGCGATATTACGAGATCGCCGAAAGCCTCGTGCAGCAGCGGCCGAACAGTTAACCCAATCGCTGGAAACCCCGGCGTCGCAAGGCACCGCTTGGTACGATGGCGCGTTGGTTCCGGAAGGACTACGGCCACGTGATCAAGCTCGACAGACGCGAATTTCTTCTCGGCAGCGCCGCGACGCTTGCGGCGGGCGCATCGGCGTCCGCGGTCCCTGCGGCAAAGCTTGCCCAGCGCCGCCAAGGCTTTGGCGCTGCGGCCACGCTGTGGGACCTGCAAGCCGATCCGCGGCTCGGCGAAGCCATCAGCACCTATTGCACGCAGGTCGTACCGGTGCTCGAGCTGAAATGGCCGATGCTGCGGCCGGATGCGCACACTTTTGCTTTCGAGCGCGCCGATGCGATCTTTGATTTCGCTCAGCAGAACGATCTGACCATGCGCGGCCACGCGCTCGCCTGGTATCACGACATTCCGGACTGGACCAAGCAGATCAAGGAAACGAAAGGCATCGAACGCGCCTTCGTCGACCACATCTCGACCGTGGTCTCCTACTACAAGGACAAGCTGACGTCGTGGGACGTCGTCAACGAACCGATCCCGGACAATCCCCGCGGTCCGAAAGACAGGCGAGACTCATTCTGGTCGCAAAATCTCGGCGATCGCTGGATTCCGCTGGCTTTCCGCACGGCCGCCGCAGCCGATCCTTACGTCAAGCTCGCGATCAACGAATACGACATCGAGTCGGCCAAGGACTCCTTCATTGCCAAGCGCGCAGCCTACCGCAACCTCATCATGGATCTGCTCGACCAGGGCGTTCCGCTTCACGCCGTGGGTCTTCAGTCGCATCTGCACGCGGAGCTCGAGATCGACACGCATGGGCTGGCGGAATTTGTCACCGAACTGCGGTCGTGGGGCCTGGAAGTCTACGTCACCGAGCTCGATGTCGACGACCAGAAGCTGACGGGTAATCCGGTGGAGCGCGACGCCATCGTCGCCAAACGCGTCGACGATCTCCTGACCGCGATCTCGACCAGCGGCCCGGTACGCTCGATCCTGACCTGGGGCCTCTCGGACCGCTATAGCTGGATCAACGGCACCTTCGCCCGCAAGGACAAGCAGCCGAACCGTCCTCTGCCGCTCGACGGCGAGTTCAAGCCCAAGCCGTTCATGGACGTCCTGACCAAATTCACGAAAGACGTGTAAGCGCGCCGTCCAGGATCTAACGCGTCTTGGGCGCCTCGAATGCAGCCGCATCTCCCATGTGATCGGGAGACAGGCTCGGGCCGCGCCGGTCGCGCGAGCTTAGTCGGAACACGTCGCGAATGTCGTCGATCGAGGTCGACGAATAGGACTGGATGCAGAGCGCGACCTGCTCGGGCGAAGCGGTGCCCATCAGCGCTTCGATGGCTGGGCGATCGAGGCGCGTGTCCTCCCAGTGCGAAACAGCAATGCTGTCTTCAGTGATCCGATGTATCGCCAAATGTTCCGACGAGTTCGCGACGAAGTTTCCGTAAAGCAGATACTCGGAGAATTTTTTCTTCCGGCACAACGCCAGAGCCCAGCTTAAGCCCGTCGCCGACTTGATGGCGTCAGTCATCGCGCGCGCGGTGTCCTTGTCCCAGACCAGCGCGTTTCCGACATAGTCGTCTGCCGGGAACGAGCGCTCCTTGATACCGAGAAGCTGATCGATCGTGCGGAGCCACAGGCCATGCAACGGGTGGTCGGCGTCGATCGCCTTAGGTGTCACAAACAGCGGCGTCTTCTCGGCGCCGGCATATTGGCTGACGTCGAATTCACGGAAGAACAGATTGTCCGAGTCCAGGATGCAGACCCGCTGCTCCGGCGCGTTGAGGACGCCGGCGATCTTCAGGATCTGCTGAATGTGCCAGCCATGCACCGGCGAGGACAACAGCGACAGCCAGACCCGGCGATTGCTGATAAACTGAAGCGCCGGCGGCAACGCCCAGAGCCATTTCGGCAGATAGCGCGAGGCCGGAACGATGACGCGCTTGTCGGAAGCAAACCGCTCGAACAGCGGCAAATCCTCATCGTTAACGAGAACATAATGCCGCGTGTATCCCGTCAACCAGGTGTCGATGCTCTCGCTGAGCAGCGAAAAGCGCTCGATATCCTTGGCATAGCTGGCAGTCAGCAGTGCAACGGAATGCATAATGCGTGCTCAAATGGCGACCGAACCGCAGTCATAGCCCCGCCGGGAGACGCTGGGAACTCACAATCCGAATCAAGGTAAAGCGAACCGAGACTAGCCGTGCGCCGGCAGCCCCCGCTCAATGCCGCGAAACCGCAGCGGCGCCAATGCGGAGACCCGCTGCCACCAGTCGGCGACGCGGTCGTCGAGAGCGGTCGTGCCGCGGCCCTGGCCGGGAAAGATCCGGATCTGCTGGACCGCCTCGGCCTCGAAGCCCTTGCCCTTGCGCGTGATCTTGATGACCGCGCCTTCACGGTCCCGCTGGGTCAACGGCACCAAAAGACGGCCGCGCGGGCGGAGCGACTGAAGCCAGTGCGGATGCGGATGCGAGAAACCGGCATGCACGATGATCACATCGGCCGGTTCGCGGACCTCCGCACATCCGTCGCGGTTGATGACCTCGACATTGCGATAGGCGCGAAGGTAGTTCGCAGCGCGCGCCGCAAGCCGCTCGTCGCATTCGACCGCGAGCACCCTGCCCTTTGGGCCGACGATCTTCGACAGCACCGCCGAGAAATAGCCGAGCCCGCAACCGATCTGGACCACGCACTGCTTCGGCTTGACGTCGAGCACGTCGATGAAATGCGCCCACAGGCTCGGCAGCCCGGTGTCGAGCTTGCGGCGTGCGTCGATCGCGACCAGCACATTGTCGTAGAGATGAACGGGATCGGCGTCCGGCGTCAACCGATAGCTGCGCGCCGCCTCGCTCTTGATGCGCCAGGGCCCCTCCGCCAGAAAATTTTCGCGCGGAACTGCCGCCAAGGCTGCGAGCAGCTGGGGCGAGGAAATCCGTTCCCGCTTCGCGATCAGCTCGACATAGCGCGCACGCGCGGTGGCAAGATCACTCATTTCACCGGATCGGCCTGCTGACGAACGGGCGTGTCCCCACCGAGCTCGTGCACGAGCTGCATGGCCTGCTTCAGGTCCGGCGTGAGGAATCCCTCGTTGAACTTACCGACGATCGGCACGAGCAGGAGGCTCGCATGCTCGCGCTTACCGGCCTGGTGCGACAGGCGTGCGAGGCTGACGGCGGTGCGAAGCTCCCATGACAACGCGCCCTGCTTGCGCGCCGTCTCCAGCGACAGGCCAAACAGATCCTCGGCCTCCTGCACCGAGGCCGGATTGCCGTCCGACAGCGTGATCTCGCCTTGCAGGCGATAGACTTCGGCGAGATAGGAGTGATCGCCGGTCCGTCTTGCGGTCGCCAGCGCACCGTCCAGCGCGCGCAAGGCAGCGTCGCGCATGCCGACCTTGGCATAGGCCTCCGCGAGCAGGCAGCGGAACCAGCAGCCGGCGAGCCACGAATCCATCGCCTCATATTCGTCGAGGCCGAAGCGCATCTGGCTAATGCCCTCATCGGCCTCGCCGAGCTGGGCCAGCGCCCAGCCGCGCAGGATCGCAGCCTGTTGCTTCCAGTGCAGGAAATTGTGCTCGGTGGCGATGATCATGGCGCGGTTGGCGTGGTCGCGCGTGCCTTCGATGTCGCGCAAATGCTGACAGAGATAGGCGCCGAACACCAACGCGAAGGCGAGCGAGAAAGGATGGCGAATCTTCTCCGCAAGCAGGATCGCCTGCTCGCTGTGCTGGCGCGCTGCGTCGGGCCGGCCGAGGAACCACAGCAGATAGCCGAGATAGGACAGCGAGACCACGCCGGGATCGGTACCGTGCCGCTCCATCAGGTCCGAGTGCAGATCGGGGCTGTAGAGATTGATGCAGCGGTGCAGATGATGCTGTGAAGCAGCAAAGCGCCCGCGATAGAGCATGGTCATCGCGATCGAGCGGTGCGCCTCGATCAGATAGCCGGTCTGCTGCGCCGGCTGGGTCCGCTCGTTCAGCCGCTCACGCTTGGCGAACTTCAACAGCTCGACGCTGAGATCGTGCGCACGGGTGAGATCAGCACGGATGAAATGGCACACCCAGAGCCCGCGTGTGGCGGCAAAAGCCTTTTCGTCGTCGTCGAGCTGCTGGCCGAGCTCGAGCGCGCGGATGTAATTCTCCTCGACCTCCTGCACCGCATAGCCCTTGGCGGCGATCAGCGCGTTGCCGAGCGCGATCCGCAGCTCGAGCTCGATCTCGTCGGCGCCCTGCATGCGCGCATTGGCCTGCACGACGCTCAAGCCCCGGCGCAGATGGCCGATCGCCTCCAGATTGGCGCCGCTCTTGGCCGCCTGCTTGCCGGCCTTGAGCCAGAAGCTCGCCGCGCCCTCGCTCTGGCCGGACTCGGTCAGATGATGGGCGAGGAGCTCCGGCTCGCGTTCGGTCTTCTCCGGATACATCTCGGAGAGCACCTGGGCGATGCGGGCATGCAGCTTGCGCCGCTCGCTGTGCAACAGGCTCGCATGCGCAGCGTTCTGGATCATCACATGCTTGAAGGAGTAGAGCGCGTCCGGCGGATGGCCGCGGCGCATGATCAGTCCCGCCTCCTCCAGGTGATTGAGCGCCGCTTCGATCTGCTCCGGAGGCGTGTTGGCGACCGCGTGCAGGGTCTCATAGGAGAACTCGCGGCCGATGGTGGCGCCGATCTGCGCGATCCGCTTGAACGGCCCCATGCGGTCCAGACGCGCCATCAGCGAGTCCGTCAGCGTCGCCGGGATGGCGAGCTGCCGCCACGGGCCCGACAGCACGTAACGTCCGTGCCGCTCGGTCAACAGGTTGGATTCGAGAACCGTCTTGGTCAGCTCTTCCAGGAACAGCGGCACGCCATCGGTCTTGACGATGATCTCCTCGACGACCTCCTTGGGAAGCTCGCGTCCTGCGACGCGCTCGACCAGCGTCGCGCGCAACTGCCGGCTCAGCCGGTTCAGCACCAGGGTCGTGATGTGCGAATGCGCGTTCCAGCTCGGCTGGAATTCCGAGCGCGCAGTGATGACGACAAGGATCGGCCGGTTCTGCACCCGGTCGACGAGGAGGTCGATCACCTCGCGGGAGGTGGGGTCGATCCAGTGCAGATCCTCGAAGGCGATCACCAAGGGCTGGTCGCGCGCGAGCCCCAGGAAATGGTTGACCAGCGCCGCGACGGTTGCGTCCTTCTGCTGCTGCGGCGACAGATCGAGCGGCGGATAGCGATCTCCGGCCGGGATTGACAGAAGCGCAGCAAACAGCGGCGTGACCTGCTCGATGTCGCCATGGGCGGCGGCGATCGCGGTCTCCAGGGTCCCCAGCGACATCGCGGAGGCATCCTCGCGGTCGAGGCCGAGAGAAAATTTAAGTTGCTCGACGAAGGGATAGAACGCCGTGGACGTATAATAGGGCGAGCACTGGAATGAGACCTGCCCGTGCCGGTCGCCCGCAATCCGCTCGAAGATTTCCTGGATGATGCGCGACTTGCCGATGCCGGGCTCGCCAAACTTGACCACGACCTGGCCGGCGCCCTCCTTGACCTGCTGCCAGCGCCCCATCAGGAGCGCGATCTCCTCCTCGCGATTGACGAGCGGGGTCAGCCGCGTGCCCATGGCGGCCGCGAAGCGGGTCTCGACCCGCGAGGCGCGCACGACGTGCCAGGCCTGGGCCTTTTCCGTGATGCCCTTGAGCGCATGCGCGCCGAGATTGCGGTAGTCGAACTTCCCCTTCAGCAGCGATTGCGTCGAGGCGGAGATCACGACGCCGTTGGGTGGTGCCAGCGCCTGCAGGCGCGCGGCGAGATTGACGGTTTCGCCGACCGCGGAGTCGCGTTCTTCGGTGCCCTGGCCGACGAGGTCGCCGACCACGACGAGACCGGTCGCGATCCCGATGCGGACGGCAGGCGCGTGGCTGAGCGCACCGCGCGGCTCGATCGCGCGTGCGGTCGATAGCACACGCACGATCTCGAGCCCGGCGCGCACCGAGCGCTCGGCGTCGTCCTCATGCGCGGTCGGATAACCGAAATAGACCAGAATGCCGTCACCGACGAAGCGGGCGGCAAAGCCTTCATAATGCTTGACCACGCGGACGCAGGTCTCGCGGAAGCTCGCGATCATGTCGCGCACGTCTTCCGGGTCGAACTGGGCCGAGAGCGAGGTCGAGTCCACCATGTCGCAGAACATGGTGGTGAGCTGACGCCGCTCGGCGCCGACCTCCGTCCGGGCTTGCGGGCGCACCGCTGCGACCGGCGCTTCCGCTGTTTCAGCCTGGAACAATGCCGCCATCGCCCGTTGGAGCCGCTTGCGATCGCCGAGCGGCAGTCCAAGCTCGGCCAGGTCAGCCTCAGTCAGGTCCCCCATGACGTCGAGATCGAGGCGGTGCTGCGCGAACAGATCGGTGTAGTGGCCAAGACCAACGCCTTCGAGCCAGCGCTTCAACCCGCCTTCCGTCTCCGGGTCTTTCTCCAGCATGGTGATTCCGCTCGACTATCACTCCGTCGAAGGACTTAAGGCCCCTCAACCACAGATTTTGGGGCTCAAACTTCACCTCGGACTGGACGCGTTCCCTAAGTTCTTGGAAGAATAGCTCAATCGAACCAAAAAGGAATGGAATTGTCGGACGTTACACACGGAGCGGGAGAGGGCTCGGCCAGCTTGAGCGCCGAAACGAAGGTCTTTGCGCATGTCGGCGGTCTTCTCGACTACTACGCGCGAAGGACGCCGACGGCGCCCGCCCTCCTCGCCCCCGGCCGGCCGCCCCTGAGTTATGGCGCGCTCGGCGCCAGGACCGAGCATCTGGTCCACACGCTGCGCGGGCTCGGAATTGCGCCTGCCGACCGGATTGCCGTTGCGCTGCCGCGCGGGGCCGATAGCGCGCTGGCGCTGATCGCGGTGGCGACGGCCTGTGCCTGTATCCCCGTCAACCCCGACCTGACGGCGGACGAGCTGCAACGCTATTTCAGCGAATTGAAGCTGACGGCGCTCGTCACCCGGGCCGACATGAACTCAGCGAGCCGCGACGTCGCCAAGACGCTGGATATCGCGGTGATCGACTTCATGCCGGGGCCTGAGACCGATCTCGGCGGCTGCGAATTCATCGGCCCGACGGTCGGTCCGGCCTGTACAAGCGGCGCTGCGCGCGGCGACGACGACGCGTTCATCCTGCTGACGTCAGGCACGGCGGCGCGGCCGAAAATGGTGCCGTTGACGCATCGCAACGTGTGCCTGTCCGCCAACAATGCCGGGCGTGTGCTGTCGCTCACGTCGCACGATCGTCTCCTTAATGTCCTGCCGCTGTTTCATGCCCATGGGCTGATCTCCGGCTTGCTGACGGCGCTGGCCGCCGGTTCGAGCGTCATCTGCACCAACGGTTTCGACGCAGCGTCCTTCTTTGGCTGGATGCGGACGCTGCAACCGACCTGGTACACGGCCGTGCCGACGATTCATCGCGCGCTGCTGACGGCGGCGGAAGCGGACCCGGACCGCGCCAGATCGTCGTCGTTGCGCGTGATCCGCTCGGCTTCGGCCTCGCTTGCACCTGCCATCCTCAATGGGCTGGAGGCGACGTTCGGCGTTCCCGTGCTCGAGACCTACGGCATGACGGAGGCAGCCTCGCAGATTGCGGCCAATCCGTTCGAGCTGCGCAAGATCGGATCGGTCGGATGCGCCGCTGGTCCCGAGATCGCGATCATGGACGAGGTCGGCCGCGGGCTTGCAAGCGGCGCGCATGGCGAGATCGTGCTGCGCGGGCCGAACATGAGCCGCGGATATTATAATGACGAGGCGGCAACGCAGGCTGCATTCCGCGACGGCTGGTTCCGGACTGGCGATCTCGGCTATCTCGACGCCGACGGTTATCTCTTCATCGTCGGCCGCATCAAGGACGTCATCAACCGCGGCGGGCAGAAGGTCTCGCCGCTGGAGGTGGAAGAGATCCTGCTGAGCCATCCGGCGGTGCTGGAAGCCGGCGTCTTTGCCGTCCCGCACCCCAAGCTCGGCGAGAACGTCGCCGCCGTCGTGGTGCTGCGGGCGAATTCCGAGGCGAGTTCGGACCAGTTGCGCCAGTTCGCGCGCAAGCGGCTGGCCGCCTACAAGGTGCCGAGCCTGATCCGCGGCGTGGCGGCGCTGCCGAAAGGCGCCAGCGGCAAGGTCAAGCGCAACGCGCTGGCCGAGCTGATTTCGGCCGCAAATGATGGCGACGAAACACACCTGCCGCACACTGCGCTGGAGACCCAACTCGCGGACATCTGGGCCAATCTGCTGGAGCTGCCGCAGATCGGCGTCGATCAGGACGTCTTTGCGCTTGGTGCCGACTCGCTCGCGGCAACGCAAATGCGTTCGCGGCTCCGCGAGCGCTTCAACGTCGACTTCTCATTCGAGGACATTTTTGACTGCGCCACGGTGTCGGCGCTTGCGGCCCGGCTGGAGACCGCCGCGGCCCATCGTGGGACGATGCTGCCAGCCTGGGGCCAGACCGCGACCGGTGAGGAAGATGCACCGCTGTCGTTCCAGCAGCAGCGGATGTATGTGCTCTCGCGGCTCGATCCGACGCGCTATAATTATAATGTGGTCGAGGTCGCGCTGCTCAAGGGCCAGATCGACCTCTCCGCGCTTCAGGCAAGCCTCGCCGCAATCTGCGAGCTCCACGAGGCGCTGCGCTCGGTCTTCATCGAAAGCCAGGGCGAGCCGATGCAGCGGGTGCTTCAGTCTCCGCCGCTCGAGCGGATCAAGCTCAAGCCTTGCCCCGCGGACAAGCAGGCCACGGTCGTCAGGCGCGAGGCGCTCAAGCTTGCGCAATATCCGTTTGATCTTGCCAGCGAACCGCCGCTGAAGGTCACGTTGCTCTCGTTCGACAAGTCGAGCCACGCGCTGGTGGTCAATGTCCACCATCTCGTCACCGACGGATGGTCACAGCGGCTGTTCTGGGAGGAACTCGCCGCCGAATATTCCGCCGCGCGCAAGGCGAGCGCGCCGACACTGCCCTCGCCCACCTTCCAATATCGCGATTTTGCGCGCTGGCAGCAGAGCTGGGCGCAAACGCCGGCGGCGAAAGAGCAGCTCGATTATTGGCGGACGCAACTCGACGGCGTCACCACGCTGCCGCTGCGAACCGACCGGCCGAGGCCTGATGTCTGGAGCGGCCAGGGCGCCCGTCACTATCTCGAATTCTCGAAGGCCTTATCCGCCGATCTGAGGGCGCTGAGCCAGGATCAGGGCGTCACACCGTTCATGACGCTGCTCGCGGTGTTCCAGTGTCTCCTGTTCCGCCACACCTCGCATGAGGACGTGGCAACGGGGTCGCTGATCGCCAACCGTAACCAGATCGAAAGCGAGCGCCTGATCGGGCTGTTCGCCAATACCCTGATCCTGCGCAACGATTTCGGCGGCGACCCGACCTTCGGCGAGCTGCTGCGGCGGGTGCGCCAGGTCACGCTCGATGCCTATCGCAACCAGGACCTTCCGATCGAGGAAGTCCTGCGCGCGTTGCAGATCGCGCGAAGGACGGACGGCAATCCGCTGTTCCAGATCATGTTCATCCTCCAGAACGCATCGATCGAGGCCGCGCGCTTCCCAGGCCTATCGACGCGCCGACTGGAGGTCGACCCAAAAGTCGCACGCTTCGACATCACGCTCGAGCTGGTCGAGGCTGAAGGCCGTTTCACCGGCTTCTTCGAATACGCCACCAATTTGTTCGACGCGGTGACGATCGAGGACATGGCGGCGCAGTTCAAGACCCTGCTCAAGGCGGTCATCGCAAATCCAGAGCAGCGCATCTCGCGCCTGCCGCTCCTGACGGACGCGGAACGCCGGCGATTGCAGACGAAAGGCACGCCTGCCAATTTCACGACGCGCGGCAATCTCTGCGAACGCTTCGACCGGCAGGCGAAAAAGACACCGAATGCCGTGGCGATATCCGATGGCCATGTATCCCTGAGCTATCGCGAGTTGGCGCGCCATAGCCAGGCGATCGCCCGCTGGCTGGCGCGCGAAGGCATCGGCGGCGAAACCGTGGTCGCGCTGCTTGCAGACCGCGGGCCCGATTTGCTTGCCGCGATGATCGCGGTGCAGCGCGTGGGCGCCGCGTTCCTGAACCTCGATCCCGAGCAGCCGCCGTCGCGGCTCACAACTATCCTCGGATCGAGCTGCGCCCGCGTACTGCTGACGGGACGTGCGCAGTCCGCCATGGTCGAAGTGCTGCTCGAGCCGCTGGTCGAGCGCATCCTGGTGGCCGAGCTCGAAGATGCGATCGCGCTCGGATCGACCAAGCCGGCCCGCGCGGCCCGGCGCGCGGCCTCAAGTCTTGCCTATCTCATCTATACGTCCGGTTCCTCCGGCGCGCCGAAGGGCGTCATGATCGAGCAGCGTGGGCTGTCGAACCATCTGGCGTCGCTGATTTCAGAGCTCGGCCTGTCGGCCAGGGACGTGATCGCCCAGACCGCGCCCCAGAGTTTTGTGATCTCGGTCTGGCAGTTCCTGGCCGGTCCGATGGCCGGCGCACGCGTCCATGTCTGCGGCAATTCGGTGGTGCAGGACCCAATCCTGCTTGCACGCGAGATCGAGCGCGAGGGCATCACGGTGCTCGAGATTGTCCCGTCACTGCTCCGCGTGATCCTGGAACGCCTCGACGAGGCGCCGATGCTGCGCGCCTTCTCCAAACTGCGGGTCCTGATCTCGACCGGCGAGCCGCTGCCGGTCGACCTCTGCCGTGCCTGGTTCGCCCGCTGCCCGAAGGTGCCGCTGATCAACGCCTATGGCGCCTCGGAATGCTCCGACGACGTCTCCCTGCATCGGCTGACCAAGGCGCCAGCCGCGACGACAATCAATGTCCCGGTCGGCGCGGCGCTGCCCAACACCCAGCTCTACGTGCTCGATCCAAATCTGGAGCCGCAGCCGGTCGGCGTGGTCGGCGAGCTCTGCATCGGCGGCGCAGGCGTCGGCCGCGGCTACATCAACGATCCCGCGCAGAGTCGGCAGCGCTTCATCGCCGATCCGTTCGCGCGCCAGGCAGGTCTCCGGCTGTACCGGACCGGCGACCTCGCCCGCCGCCGCGCCGATGGGACGATCGAATGCCTCGGCCGCGCCGACCACCAGGTCAAGGTCCGCGGCTACCGCATCGAGCTGAAGGAGATCGAGAACGCGCTCGCCGACCACGAGAGCGTGCGCGCAGGCATCGTCGAGCCGCGTCGCGACACCAATGGCGATGTCAGGTTGATCGCCCATGTCATTGCCAAAGCCGGCAGCCAGACCAGCGCCAGCGCGCTGCGCGACTTCCTCAAAAGCCGGCTGCCAAGCCATGCAATCCCGTCCGCATTCCTGTTCCTGGATCAGGTTCCGCTCAATGCCCATGGCAAGGTCGATCGCTCCGCACTGCTGGCACCCGCGCAACAGGAAATCGCGGGGACCGAGGCGGCCGTGCCGGCACGCCGCTTCACCGAAAAGGTGCTGTCCGACATCTGGATCGACCTGCTGAAGGTCGAGAGTCTCGGTATGACCGACAATTTCTTCGACCTCGGCGGCCATTCGCTGCTGGCGGGCCAGGCGATGGCGCGCGTGGCCCGCGCGCTCGGGGTCTCACTGCCGATCAAGACCATTTTCGAGGCGCCGACGGTCGAGGAGCTTGCCCGGCGGGTCGATGAAGCTGTGGTAGCGCAACCGCGCAAGCCTCCGACAAGCGTGCCGCGGCTGGCCGACAGCGGACCTCCCACGCTCTCGATCGCGCAGGACCAGATGATGCGGATCGAGGCGAACCTGCCGGATCTGCCGCTGTTCAACCTGCCCTTCGCCTTCCACCTCGATGGCCCCATCGATCCACGCAAGCTGGCGCAGGCCATCGACGACATCGTGCGCCGCCACGAATCGTTGCGGACGGCGTTCGGCTGGAGCGGCAAGGAGCCGGTCAGCCGCATCGTCGCGCCCGCTACGCTCGGCCCGGTCCTGACCGTCGAGACCATTGGCGATGGGCAGAACCACAACAACAAGCGGCGCAAGGCCCTCGAGCGCAGGAAGATCGAGCTCCTGATCGAGCAAGAGTCCCATATGCCGGTCGACGCCACAAGGGCACCGCTGCTGCGGGCGCGGCTGCTGCGGCTTCACGCCGAGGATCACATCCTGCTGCTGACGCTGCATCACGCCATTGCCGATGGCTGGTCGATCGGCGTGCTGTTCGAGGAATTGTCCAACCGTTATGCCGCGCTGGCCGGACACCCGTCCGTCCCCTTGCCAAAAATGCCGCTCGCCTTCTCGGACGTTGCGCGCTGGCAGCGCTGGTGGTGCGGCACTGATTCGGCCCGGCGGCAGGCCGCCGAGTGGACGGACGCCTTACGCGGTGCGGTCCCCGTGTTCGACGGCGAATCAAGCCCGGGCGCGTCCACCGGTCACCATCCGCTCAACCTGGAACGCGAGTTGGTCGCCCGGCTCACGGCCTTCGCGCGCCAGCACAACGCCACGCTGTTCATGTGTCTCCTCACTGGCCTGAAGTCCCTGCTGCTGGCGCGGACCGGACGCACGGACATTTCGGTCGCCACCGCCATGGCCAATCGCAGCCAGCCGGACACCGACCGGATCGTCGGCCCGTTCGAGAACACGGTGATCGTCCGCAGCCGAATCACGCCGGAGCTGTCGTTCGCGCAGGCCCTGGGTCGGGTGCGCCAGGGCGTGCTCGACGCACATGCGCGGCAGGAGCTGCCGTTCAACATCCTGGCCGACCATCTCGAGCGAGAGGGAATTGATCCGTCCTCGCTGCTCCAGGTCTATTTCACCCTGCAAAATCCGCTGCGCCAGCCGCTCGATTTGCCAGATGTCACGGTACGATCGACCGGAAACGTCGCGCGCGAGGGCCAGCCGGTGCTGCCGATCGACCAAACCTGGCTATCCCTGATGCTGAAGGAGCGTCCGACCGGCATCACCGGTTCCTGCAATTACAAGGGCGACTTGCTCGACGGCGGCATGGTCGGCGCCTGGATTGAGGATCTCGTCGCACTGCTGGCGGCGGCCATCGCCCAACCCAATACGCCGCTCGGCCGGCTGCTCGATCGGAGAGCGGCATGACCGGCCGTCGGTCCGTGCCGAACACAGGTTCACTCGCCAAAGCTGTGAATGATCAAGTTGCATCTTGATTATTTGGCGCTTGCCGCGCAAGATTATTCCTGCGTTTTTGATTTGGACGATTATTTTCAACCGGGGGAGTGTCATTATGGGTTTCATCAAATTTACCAAGGGTACCTCGCTGAGCGACAAGGACCGCAAGGCCCTGCAAAAGCTGCTCGCTGCCGAGAAGAAGAAGCTTCAGTCCGCGCTGAAGGACGTCGACGCCAGCCTTTCGGTGCTGGGCGGGTCGAAGAAGGCCAAGAAGAAAAAGTAAGACTCGTCGGCCGGGACGCCGTACGAATCTTCTCTTCAGACTTCACCTTTCGAACTTGGGCCGCTCGCCTGTCGAGTTGGGGTCTCGCACAAGCTTGCGCCTGTAAACCGGCCAGCAATCGACAAGAATTCGCCCGGGTGGACCGCTAGAAGCGGTCCACTCAAGTTGATTCTTGCTCAGTTGATACTTCCGTCAGGGCCGGATTTGGCCTCCGCCTGACGCTATGGGCCCAATTGATGGCAGACACCGGAATTGAACTGTTTGTCGGACTGATCGAGAGCATTGACACGCCGGGCGCGGTCAGTGCCTGCCGGCGCCTGCTCTCGGTCGACGAACGGATACGCGCCGACCGCTTCATGTTCGAGCGGCATCAGCGGCAATATATCTTCGCGCACGCCATGTTGCGCCTTGCGCTCTCGCACGCAGAACCTGATGTCGCGCCGACCGACTGGTCCTTTGCGGCCGGCCGCTACGGCCGGCCCTTTGTCGCAGCGCCTGCCACTTCGACAGCACTGCATTTCAGTCTGTCCCATGCCGACGGCTGTGTCGCCTGCGTCGTATCCCGGCATGAGGCCGTCGGCGTCGACGTCGAGACCGTATCGCGACGCGTCGCACCGCTGTCGACCGCGCTTCGCTTCTTTGCGCCGGAAGAGGTGGAGACGCTGCGCACACTGCCGGAGCCGGCCGCGATCGAGCGCTTCTTCGACTACTGGACGCTGAAGGAAGCCTATCTGAAGGCCAGGGGTTTCGGGCTCAATCTGCCGCTCGATGCGTTCGCGATGCAGGTGTCGCGGGAGGCGATCGAGATCAGCTTCAAGCCCGATATCGCCGACGATCCCGCAGGCTGGCGCTTCTCGCTATGCTCGCCATCGCCCTCGCATCGTCTGGCGATCGCCGACGGATCGCGCGCGGCCGGCGGCCTTCCCATCACCCGCAACGCCTGGCCGTTCCAGGAAGCGGCTGAATGACGCCCCCGCGGCTGCGCGTCTTTCCCGCGATCTCGCGCAACCGCGATCCCAAAAAATATGTCGGCGAGCTGATGCGGGTGGCAGAGTTCGCCGACCGCAACGGCTTTGAGGGCATTCTGCTGTTCGAAGGCAATGACGTGTTCGTCGAGCCCTGGGCGATGGCCCAGCACATGCTGGCAACGACGACGCGATCTTCGCCGCTGATCGCCGTCAATCCCGTCTACATGCACCCGTTCACCGCGGCGAAATTCGTCTCGTCCTTCGCGCAGCTCTACGGCCGCAAGGTCTATCTCAACATGATCACGGGAACCGCGGTCAGCGACTTGCAGGGGCTCGGCGACGACCAATCGCATGCCGACCGCTACCTCCGCCTCGGCGAGTTCATCGCGCTGGTGCGCCAGCTGCTTTCAAGTCCGCGCCCGGTCAATGTCGACGGCCGGTTCTATCGCGCAAGCAATCTGCAACTGCGGCCGCGCCTGCCGGCCGTGCTGATGCCGGAGTTCCTGATCGCGGGCCAATCGGAAGCGGCGCAGCGCGTCGCGACGGAGACCGGCTGCATCAAAATGCAGATGCTGCCGCCCGATCTCGATTGCAGCCTCAACGCGCCCGGAATGAACTTTGGGATTTTTGCGCGCGAGGAAAGCCAAGAGGCGCGGCAGGCGGCGAAGGCGCGCTTCCGCGACAATTCCGACGACCGCGAGCTGCTCGCGCTCACGGTGGAGAACAGCGATTCCGTCTGGAAGCGACGGTTGTATGAGGGTCAAAGCGGCGAGCTTCAGGACAATGGCTATTGGCTGCTGCCGTTCCTGACTTTCCAGGCCGACTGTCCCTACCTCGTTGGCAGCTACAGTGAGATCGGCGCGAAGCTCAGGGAATTTGCGGCCAAGGGCCTGACCACAATCATGCTCGACATGGTCGCGGATGACGCAGAGATGCAGCACGTCTGCAAGGCGCTCGCGGCAAGCGGGATGTTTTGAACGTCTCCCTCTCTCCGGTTGCGGGGAGAGGCGAAGATGGCGCTCAGCGCGCCTCCTCGAAGCCTGCAAGAACCGAGGTCAGGTTGGCGCCCAAAATATCCGAGAGATAGCCGCCCTCCTGCACGAACACGGTCGGCAGGCCCATCTTCGCAATCGCCTGGCCGATGCGGCGGAAGCCTGGCGTGGTGACGGCGAGACCCTTCAGCGGATCGTGCTCGGAGGCATCGAGGCCAAGCGCAATGACGAGGGCGCCGGGCGCAAAGGATTCGATCGCCTTGCGCGCGACGTCCAGCGCCTGGATGTAGCCGTCGTCGCCGGTGCCGATCGCCAGGGGAATGTTGAGATTAGTGCCGAGGCCCGGACCTTCGCCACGTTCATGCGCGTAGCCCCACACATAGGGATAATACGCAACGGGATCGGCGTGGATCGACACCGTATAGACATCCGGCCGCGCGTAAAAAATGCCTTGCGTGCCGTTGCCGTGATGGACATCGACGTCGAGGATCACCACGCGCTCATGCTTGAGCCGCAGATGTGCCGCCGCGATCGCGCTGTTGTTGAGGAAGCAGAAGCCGCCGGCCATGTCGCGATAGGCGTGATGGCCGGGCGGGCGGCAGAGCGCGTAAGTCGTGTCCTCACCGTCCATCACCATCTGAGCCGCGGTGACGGCAACGTCGGTCGCAGCACATGCCGCGGCCCAGGTGCCGGGGCCGATCGGTGCGGCAGTATCAGCGGTGTGCCAGCCGAGCTTGCCCACGATATGCGTCGGATAGGTCGCCGCATGCCGCACCGGATGAATATTGCCGATCATCTCCGGGCCGGAATCGCCGAGTGCTTTCCAGGCATCCCAGGCTTCGCTCAGGAACGACAGATATTCCGGGCTGTGAATGCGCGCGCGTGGGCCTTGCCCGAATTTGGTCGGCTCGACCAATTGATGCTTGCCGTCCTTCAAGCCCTTCAGCAGACGATCGGCACGCTCGGGTTGCTCGGTGGTGCGCTTGACGACGCCGCGAACCAGGAAGAATTGCGGATCGTGGCTGCGGTGCAGTTCGGTATGGACGGCTTTCACTCAAACACTCCGTGGTCGCATGCTCGGCGGCAGCGTAAGCTGGCGCTCTTTGACGGCGCCACAGATGTCTAAATCCCTGCGGCGGCCAGATGCAAGCAAGAAGAATGCCGTCCCTGCCGGGCTGTTCTGCGCTGGAAGCAAACCGCCTCTGATGCTCAGCAGCGCCCGCGCTGAAGGCAGTGCTCGCGGCCCTGCTGATCGGTGCGGAAGGACTCGATGAAGCCGCCCTGGCGCTGGGTGACGAAGACGGTCTTGCCGTCGCTGCCGCCGAAGGCAAGGTTGGTCGGCTCCTTGCCCTTCAGCACGATCTCGCGTTCAACCGCGCCATTGGGCTTCATCAGCGCAATCGTGCCCTTGAGGATGCGCGCGACATAGAGGCGGCCGACGACATCGGTGCGCAGGCCGTCGATGGTGTCCGGCTGGAATGCCTTGACGAGCTTCCCATCGGTGAGCGCGTTGCCGCTGATCGTGTACGACCAGACTTGGCCGTTGCTGGACTCGCCGACATAGAGCGTCTTGCCGTCGGGGCTGAGATCGATGCCGTTGGTTGTGCCCATCGCCCGCGGCGCCGTCATGACCTGTCCCTGCACCGCGCCGTCAGCTCCCTTCGCAATGCGCCAGATATGGCCTTCCCGGCCCTTCCAGTTCGGGTCGCTCGCATAGATCGTGCCGTCGCGGGCGATGGTGATGTCGTTGGGCTGGCTCATCTCGTCGGAGTGAAACCAGACGGCGGGCTCAGTGCCGCCCCTGGGGATCGCGAAGATGTTGTGCTTCTTGTAGTCGGCAATGAACATCGTGCCATCGCGCGCGAAGCGGATCGCGTTGCCGACGCTGCCGTCGGGGAGTGCCGTGAAGGCTTCCGAAGCCGCGCCGCCCGCGGGCAATCTGCCGATGGTGCCGGGCTTGCCGAAATTGACGACGAAGAGGTTGCCGTCGAGATCGGCGGCAGGCCCTTCGATGCCAAACGTGTATTCGCTCGCGGGCGTCACCTGCACGCTTTCGAACAGCTTCGTCTCGGCCGCAGTCAGCGGCGTCGCGATCACGAGCAAAATGCTACTGCACAGGCACCAGAAATTCCTGCCGGATGTAATAGCCATCGTCGTCGCTGCACTCGCCATTCAGATAGGGATCGGCCGGCCGGAAGAAGCGGCTGAAGCCGGGTTTGTCTACAGCGTTCCTTTGTGTCACGACGACGACCTTGGCGGCCGGTATTTCGCCGCATTCCTTGTTCGCCTTGCTGAAAAACTTGCGCTGCGGCAGGCCAAGCTTGATGAGCATCCGCGTTCCCGAAACCATCTTTGCTACGAGCAGGTCCGCGGTATTGAGCAGGCCCGTGTAACCGGACTCGGTCTTCGGCAGGTTTTCGCCACCCGGCGGCATCAGCTTCTCTGCACCGATGCCACGCAGCCGCGTGCGCAACTTGCCGGAGTTGGGATCGCCCGGATAGATCCAACCATCCTGCGACAGCACGAAGCGCAGCACGGTTGAGTCCTTGTCCGCGTCAGATTGTCCCGGCTTCAGGCCGAAATCGGAATGGCAACCGAGGCAGTGCTTCTCGACGAGGCCCTTGCGCAGCGTGGCGAGCCGGATCCGGTTCTGCGCGTCCTTAGTGACGAAGGCTACAAGCTGGTCGATCAGCGCCTGGCTACGCGTGTCGCAGGGCAGCGGCGGCGGCGGATCGCCGGCCGCGCGATCGATACGGATCACCGTCTGGTTCTTGTCCTCGACCAGCCAGATCGCGCCGTCCTCCGCAACCGTCATGCCGACGGGCGCGCCCTGCGGTCGCGCACCGTTGACGCGGTGCCAGCCGGCGATCAGCTCCTCGAACGGCGCGGCGGCGACCTCGCCGGCGTCGGTCTGGAAACTGCGGGTCGGGTCGGCCGCACAACTCACGTGATAGCGCACCGGCGCCGGGCTCGGCTTGGGAAAGCCGTGGTCATCGACGTCGTAGACGAGGACGCGGCTGCCGGTCGGGCGATAGCCGTGCAGACCGATCAGGAGCTTGCCTTCAAGCTCCGGGAATTTCGCGCCGTGATAATAGAGCATCGCCAGCGGCGCGCCGTGCGGCGGCAGCAGCGAGAACGGCGGCCTGTAGAGCGCGTTGGCCGTACAGAGCGATTTGTAGGTCCCCGCTTGCAGCACGCTTCTGAACTCGGGGCTCGGCGTCGACAGGTCAAAGCAATAGGGCCAGCCATAATGCCTGCCCTGCTCGATCGCGTTGATCTCCTCGTTCGGCTTGAAGATATCGGGCAGGTCTCGGCCGTTCTCGCCTTGTAGGAAGGCGTAGCCGTCGTCGGGGAAATTCGGATGCAGCGCCAGCGCCATCGAGTTGCGCAAGCCGCGTGCATAGACGGTGTGTGGCTGATCCGGATCGTTCGACTTCAGCGCCGGGAAGACGCCGCCTGACGGCGGCGTGAACAGCCAGATCGCGGCCATGGCGGAGGCGCCTTCAGCCGCCGCGCAAGGTCTCGTGATCGGGGCCTGCGTGATGCAGTCGTCGCTGTGGGCGCCGATATTGACGAACAGCCGGCCGCTTTTGTCGAACACGAATTGCTTGAGCGGGTGCGCGCTCTCGTCGAGCCTGGTGCCATCGGGCAGCGTGATCCGGCGGCCCGGCATATGACGGATGATGGTCTCGACCGAGCTGCGCGGATTGTCCGCGAGCGGGTCGAACCGGAAGATGGTCTCGGCGGTCGAGGCATAGAGCTTTTTATCCGGGCCGATCACAAGGCCGAACGGATATTCGACACCGGTCAACAGCTCCTTGAACCGCTGGCCTTCGGGAGCATGCGGATCGAGCAGCAGCAACCTGCCGTCGGTGTGGCCCCAACCGCCCATGTCGGCGACCACGAAGAGATCACGACCGGGCACCTGAATGATCGAACGCGGAAATTTCAGATGGTCCTCTTCGCTGGCGACGAGCCCGGCGCAAAATCCCGCCTTCATGTCGATCTGGATTTTGGGAAAGGCGAGATCGCCGCTGCCGCAGGTTTCCAGACCGAGCGCATAGCCGCTCTTGCGGACCGGTTCAGATGAGCCTACCGAGGCAAGAGTCAGGAGGACCACCAGGGCGCCCGCGCATGCGCGCAGGCTTCGGCTTTCACGCCAAAATGTGAGGTGGTTCACGGTGGTCTCCCGGACTTTCCGTCCAAAGTTGTTCCATGCCGCGGGAACGCCGTCCAGTTGACCAACACCCCCTTGTGATCAAACCCGCAGGGGCCTTCGTCCCGACCAATCTCCGTAGATTCCCTTACCGGGCTCGACCCGAATGTTTCGCGAAGGCCTCAGATGGTATCCGTGTGCCGTCCTAGTCGCTCTCTACAGGAGGCGTATATGGTTCAGATGTATTTCCACTGCTCCAATCCCGAGGGCACCCTGATTGATCGCTACGGCACGGCCGTCGCCAATCTGAACGAGGCGCGCGACCGCGCCGCCCAGATCATGCAATCGATGATCCAGACGCCCGGCTCTGAGGATTGGCGCGACTGGGTGATCCATGTCAGCGGCGACGACGGCGAGGAGATTTTCGATCTCCCCTTCATCGCCATGCTCGGCAAGCCGCATTGAGGTGATGCCGTGCTGATCGCTTCACTGAGCCTGCTCCGCCAGCCCCTGAACTTCGTCGCCAGCAAATGGCAGAAGCTGCTGAGCATCGCGGGCAACCCCTACCGCCCCGAACTTCACTACATGCGCGGGCCTGGCCCAAAATGGCACGCCAAGTATCAGGCCAGCCGGCTGGACCGCCGGCTTTGAGCGCAGCCCGCATCTCCACCCCTACTTGCCCGTGAACTTCGCCTTGCGCTTCTCGACGAAGGCGTTGCGGCCTTCGACGGCGTCGGCGCTCTTCCGGATCCCGGCCTGAAGCTCGATCTCGCGGCGGAACTGGGCCTCGTAGCTCGCGTGCTCGCTCTCCTCGACCAGCGCACGGGTCGCGACCAGAGCGCGCGTCGGACCTTCCGCCAGCCGGCGCGCCAGGGTCAACGCTTCCTCCATCAGCTTCGCATCGTCGACGACCTGCCGCACCAGGCCGATCTCCTGGGCGCGCTCGGCCGTGAGTGGTTCGTTCAAGAGCATCAGTTCGAGCGCGCGTTGCCGGCCGATCAGCCGCGGCAACAACCAGGTCGAGCCGAGATCGGGCACCAGCGCAATGCGGCTGAACACCTGGATGAAACTCGCTGACCGCGCCGCAACAATCATGTCGCCTGCCATCGCGAGGCTGAAGCCGCCGCCAGCGGCCACCCCGTTGACGGCAACGACCACAGGCACCCGGCATTCGCGCAACGCCTTGAAGGCCGGCCAGTAGAAGCGCATCACGCCGGCCGCGATGTCCTCGCCGAGCGCTTCCGACGCCTTCAAGTTCTGACCCGAGCAGAAGCCGCGCCCCGCGCCGGTCAGGACCAGGGCGCGAATGCTCTCATCCCGCGTCGTCTCGGCCACGGCAGCGGCGAGCGCGCCGAGCAGGTCCGGCGTCATCGCGTTCAGGCTTGCCGGCTCGTCGAGCGTCAAGATCCCGACCGCGCCATCCCGCGCCTGTTTCACACCTGCCATGTCGCTTCTCCCTCTGGATGTTCTCGTTGGCGGCAATGTGCCATTGTCCGTGCGCCTCGCCAACCAAGACAAGACACAAGACGACATCATGCCTCACCAGTTCAGCCTCGCCCAAACCGTCCGCAAACCCGCAATCAAGTCCAAGGGCGGCATCGTCGCTGCGCAGTCGCGCCGCGCAGCCGAGGTGGGAGCGCAAGTGCTGGCGGCTGGCGGCGATTGCGTCGACGCGATCGTCGCGACCACCTTCGCGCTGAATGTGCTGGAGCCCTGGAACAGCGGCATCGGGGGCGGCGGCGCGATGGTGCTCTACCGCGCCAAGGAAAATCGCTACGAGGTGATCGACTACGGCATGTGCGCACCGCAGAGCCTGCGCGCCGCCGACTATCCCATCACCGGAGATCGCGTCGCCACTGACCTGTTTCCATGGCCGCGGGTGAAGGACGATCGCAACGTTCACGGTCCCGGCGCGATCGCGGTGCCCGGTGTCGTCGCCGGCATGGAGGAGGCGCACCGTCGCCACGCCAGGATGCCGTGGAAAGACCTGGTCGAGCCGGCTGCGAAGATCGCCGGCGAGGGCCTGCTGGCCGACTGGTGGACCACACTGACGATCGCGGGCTCGGCCGCCGATCTTCGGCGCTATCCCGCAAGCGCGGCAATGTTTCTGAAGGACGGCCTGCCCCCGAGCCCGCCCTGGAGTATCGACGCTGAGACCCGGCTACCGCAGGACAATTTGAAGGCGACGCTGTTGCACCTCGCCGAGGCCGGGCCGCGCGACTTCTATCAGGGCGATCTCGCCAAAAGCATCGCGTCCGACATCAGGGCCGATGGCGGCTCGCTGTCGGTCGAGGATCTCGCCGCGTTCCGCGCGCATCTGCGCGAGCCGCTGGCGATCCCCTATCGCGGCGGCAAGGTGCTTGCGACGCCCGAGCTCACCGCCGGGCCAACGCTGGCGCATGCGCTGCGCCTCTTGCAGCAGAATATGAAGCCGGCAGGCACGCCGGATGCGGCCGCCTATGCCGAATATGCCGCTGCCCTGCAAGCGGCCTATCGCGAGCGGCTCAAGGATATGGGCGATGCCGACGGCAAGCGCTCGCTCGGCGCCGAATATCTGGCGCCGGCCTGCACCACGCATTTCTCCGTCGTGGACCGCCACGGCAACATCGCCGCGGTGACTCAGACGCTGCTCTCGTCCTTCGGCTCGAAATACGTGACGCCGCACACCGGTATTCCCATGAACAACGGGATCATGTGGTTCGATCCGACGCCGGGTACCACCAATTCGCTCGCCCCCGGCAAGCGCTGCCTCACCAACTACACGCCGGTCATCGCCGAGACCGAGCACGGCAAGCGCCTCGCGGTCGGCGCCTCCGGCGGCCGCCGCATCCTGCCTTCGGTGATGCAGCTCGTGTCCTTTGCGATGGATTTCGACATGGATCTCGATGCCGCCATCCATCAGCCCCGCATCGATTGCAGCGAAGGCGCGGTCGTGGTCGGCGACACGCGGCTGCCCGCGGATGCGCGTAGAGAGCTCGCCGCGCGCTTCGACTACAGGGAAGCGCCGGTGCAAACTCTGCCGATGAAGTTCGCCTGCCCGAGTGTGGTGATGCGCGACGGCGACACCAACTCCGGCGCGGTCGAGATCTTCCAGCCCTGGGCTGACGCGGTGGCGGAGGGCTAGATCCCGAGCCGATCGCGGACGCGGCCCGCAATCACGGCCGTCGTCACGCCGACCGGCCAGAACGCGTGCATCGCGATCGGCTTGATGCCGGTGACGGGCATGTCGATCTCGGCCTTGGCTCCGCCGATCAGGCGGCGCGCGAGCTGGGCGCCCATTGCGGTCGAGAGCGCGACGCCGCGGCCGTTGCAGCCGAGCGAGATCAGGATGTTTTCCGCTGGCTCGTGCACATGCGGATAATGGTCATTGGTGATGGCGAGCCGGCTGTTCCAGCCATGGGTCCAGGCCACGCCCTTGAGCTGCGGCCATAGCCGCTCGGCGTAGCGCATGAGATAGCCGACGTCCGTCGGCGACTTGATCCAGCGCATCGGGCCGCGGCCGCCCATCAGCAGGCGATTGTGCTGGTCGATGCGGTAATAGACAGTGATATGGCCGCTCTCATAGAGCACCGGGCGCGTCGGCATGATCGAGCGGGCGACCTCGTCGGAGAGTGGCGCGGTCGCGGCGATCGAGGAAAACACCGGCACGATGGTGCGTCGGAGTGCAGGCCAGAGATCGTCGGTGAAACCGTTCGTGGCGAGCAACACCTTGTCCGCATGCACGATCGCGCGCGGCGTTTCGATGCGCCAGCGCGCGCCTTCGCGGCGGAGCGACAGTGCGGGCGTCCCGCCATGCACCTTTACGCCCGCCGAGATCACGGCGCGCGCCAGGCCACGGGCATAGCTGAGGGGATGCAGATCGCCGCCGCGCGTGTCCAGCATGGCGCCGATGTAGCGATTGGTGCCGGTCATCTCACGCAATTGCTCGCGGTTCAGATATGTCACCGGCATGCCGCGGCGGATGCATTGCTGCGCCGTCTTTTCGATCGCGGCGGCGCTGGCCTCGTTATAGGCCGCGCGCAGCGTCCCGTTCTGCCGCGCCTCGCACGGAATCTGGTAGCGGCGGATCAGATCGTGGGTGAAGTTCGGAGTGCCGTAGGAGAAGTCGATCATGCGGCGGCCGAGCTCGGCACCGAAATCGGCTTCGATCTGATCGGGGTCGTGCTTCAAGCCGGGATTGGTGTGGCCGCCATTATTGCCGGACGCGCCCCAGCCCGGCTCCTGCGCCTCCAGCACAAGGGCTTCGACACCCTGCTCTGCCAGATGCAGCGCTGTGGACAGACCGGTGTAACCACCGCCGATGATGGCAACGGAAACATTCTTGTTCGTATCGAGTGGCGGCGTTGCGACCGACGCAACCGCAGTGTCGGCGTAGAGCGAGGGCGGCAAAGGCAGACGCGTGTTCATGACAGACCGATCAGAGCGGATGCAGCACGCGCCGCAAAAAGTCCTGCGTGCGCGGGTGCTGGGGTTGATTGAGCAGCGCCTTGGCCGGCCCCTGCTCGACAATGACGCCGCCGTCGATGAACAGCACGCGGTCGGCGACATCGCGGGCAAAGCCCATCTCGTGGGTGACGACGACCATGGTCATGCCGTCGTCGGCGAGCTTGCGCATCACGCCGAGGACGTCGCCGACGAGTTCAGGATCGAGCGCCGAGGTCGGCTCGTCGAACAGGATTGCCTTGGGCTGCATCGCGAGCGCACGCGCAATCGCAACGCGCTGCTGCTGGCCGCCGGAAAGCTGCGGCGGATGCGCGTCGGCCTTCTCGGCGAGGCCGACCTGGGCAAGCAGTGCACGGCCGCGTTCGAGCGCCCGCACACGCGCTTCCTTCTTCACATACAGCGGCCCTTCGACGACGTTTTCCAGCACTGTGCGATGCGGGAACAGATTGAAGCGCTGAAACACCATCGAGACCTGGGTGCGGACGTTCACGATAGAGGACGCATCGCGGTCGACCTTTAGGCCTTCAACGCTGATCTCGCCGCGGTCGTAGCTTTCGAGGCCATTGATACAGCGCAGGATCGTGGACTTGCCCGAACCGGACGGGCCGATGACGCAGACCACCTCGCCCTTCTCGACGTTCGCGGTGATGCCCTTGAGGACCTCGTTCTGGCCAAAGCTCTTGTGGACGTCCTTGAGCTCGATCATTTCTTGCCCGCCCGCTTCTCGACGTGGCGGACCAGCAGGATCAGCGGAATGCTCATGGTCAGATACATCAGCGCCACCATCGTGAACACGTTGGTGTTCTTGAAGGTTGAGGACGCGATCAACTTGCCCTGCAACGCGAGCTCGGCGACCGTGATGGTCGAGGCTTGCGAGGAATCCTTCAGCATCATGATCATGACGTTGCCGTACGGCGGCAGCACGATGCGCACCGCCTGCGGCAGCACCACACGGCGCATGGTGAGCCACCAGCCCATGCCGATCGACTGCGCCGCCTCGATCTGGCCCTTGTCGATCGCCTCGATGCCGGCGCGGAAGTTTTCGGCCTGGTAGGCCGAGTAGGCGATGCCGAGCCCGAGGATCGCGGCCTGCAAGGCCGACAGCGTGACGCCGAGATCGGGCATCACGAAGTAGAGGTAGAACAGCAGCACGATGATCGGGATGCCGCGAATCACGTTGATCAGGCTGGCGCTGAGCATCGACAGCGCCTTGATGCCGGAGACCCGCATCATCGCCCAGACCAGGCCGAGCACCGTCGAGAGCAGCAGCGAGCCGATGGTGACGACGATCGTCAGCACGACGCCGCTCATCAGGATCGGGAAGAACTCGACGGCGTCGTGCCAGAAGCCTTTCATCGGCCAGCCTTCATCGATCGCCCCTATCGATTAGCCCTGCGCCTTCTGGCCCCATTTTTCGAGGATCTTGTCGATGGTGCCGTTGGCCTTCAGCTTGGCCAGCGAAGCATTGATCTTGCCGAGCAGCGCGGTCTCTCCCTTCCGCACGCCGATGCCGACCGAGCCGACGGTGACCGGCTTATAGCTGTCGACGAGGCGCACCTCGGGGAAACCGCCCTGCTTCAGATTGTAGGCGAGGATCGGATAGTCGGCGAAGCCGGCCTTGAGGCGGCCGGTGTTCACATCGCGCAGGATGTCGGGGATGGTGTCGTAGGCCTTGACGTCGGCAAACAGGCCGGACTTCTTCAGCGCGTCGACGAAGGCGGTGCCGACCTGGGCACCGACCGTCTCGCCATTCAGATCTTCCTGCGTGGCGTAGGCCTTGGTGTCGGTCTTCGGCACCACGAGGCCTTCGCCATAGGTGTAGATGGGGTCGGAGAAGTCGATCACCTCTTTGCGCGGCGCCGTGATGAACATTGCAGCCGCGATGATGTCGATCTTGCTCGAGGTCAGCGACGGGATCAGCGCCGAGAACGCCATCGGCTCGATCTGCACGTTGAGGCCGGCGTCCTTGCCGATCTCGGTGACGAGATCGACCATGATGCCCTGGATCGTGTTGGTCTTGGTGTCGAGGAAGGTGAAGGGAATGCCTGTCGGCGTCGAGCCGACCTTCAGCACCTGCTGCGCCGAAGCCGGCACCACTGCGATAATCGCAAGCGCCGCGACTGCGGCCTGAACAAAACGCTTCAACGCCATCGCATTCCCCTTTGGGTCCGGCCGATGGCGGCGCTCGCAGATGTCGTGATCGCAGACATTGCGGGCAGAGCCGTTTCGGCTTATTTTCACCAATATGAAATTTTGGTCACACTTTCACGGACGATGCAAGCGGTTTTCATGCACATGAAGGAAGCGGTTTGACGTGAGCGGTGGCAAAAGAATGCGCAAACCGGCCGCCGCAAAGGCGGTGAAGAAGGCCAAGGCTATCGCCAGGAAGGCTGCAAAGCCGGCGGAGCCTGCAATGGACCTCGCGGTCGGTCGTCGCATCCGCGATCTCCGGCGTGTCAGGCAATTCTCGCTGGAGACGGTCGCCGCGCGCACGGACCTGTCGATCGGCTTCCTCAGCCAGATCGAGCGCGGCCTGTCGTCGCCGTCGCTGCGCGTGCTGGCGACGCTCTCCGACGTGCTCGGCGTCGGCATCGCCGCGCTGTTCGGTGCGAGCCCGAGCGCCGACGGCACGTCCGATCAGGTCGTGACGCGCGGGTTGCAACGTCCCGAACTGAAACTCTGGCGCACCGGCGTCTCAAAACAATTGCTCAGCCCGGCAAGCGCCGACAACAAGCTCAATCTGTTCCTGGTGCATCTGGAGCCCGGCGGCTCCCCCGGCGACGAGCTCTACACCCATGACGGCGAGGAAGCCGGCCTCGTGCTCGAAGGCGAGATGATGCTGACGGTGGACAATGAGACGTGGTCGCTGAAGACGGGCGACAGCTTTCGGTTTGCAAGCCGCCGGCCGCACCGGTTTTCAAATCCGGCCGAGGATGCAAAGGCGGTGGTGCTGTGGGTGAATTGCGTGACGGGGGCGGGGTAGCACTCTCAGTCCCGTCATCCTGAGGTGCGAGCCTTGCGGCGCAATTGCGCCGCTGGGCGAGCCTCGAAGGATGCACGGCCGCGATACAGCCGGGCCGTCGCCCTTCGAGGGCCGCTGAAGAAGCGGCCACCTCAGAGCGTGTGATTTTTTGGCAGCGTGCCAGGTAAATCTGTCCGAATGCCGGTGGCATGTGATTCTCTGGCGATGATGGATTGGCGGGAGGCGAAGATGGCTGCCGATGAATTGTTCGGTGATCTGCCGGCGCAGTCGAAGCCTGAAGCCGACGCGGCGCCGCTCGGCGCGCCACGGCTGCGTGAGCCACAGCGCGACCAGATCGCGTTGCGAGCGGTGGATATCGAGAGCCTGATCGGGGAAGACCATCCGGTGCGCCTGATCTGGTCTTATGTCGAAGAGCTTGATCTGAGTGAGCTGGAGAACCGGATCAAGGCCAGGGGCGACCGCCCCGGTCACCCCGCGACCTCGCCGCGGCTTTTGCTGGCGCTGTGGCTCTCAGCCACCAGCGAGGGCGTCGGCAGCGCGCGAGCATTGGAGCGACTGTGCGAGAGCCACGATGCCTATCGTTGGCTGTGCGGCGGGGTGTCGGTGAACTATCACATGCTGGCGGACTTCCGGGTCGGTTGCGCCGACCTGCTGGACCGGCTGCTCAGCGAGCATCTGGCGGCGCTGGCGAAGGCTGGTCTCGTCAATCTGGCGACACTGGCGCAGGACGGGGTGCGGGTCCGGGCCAGCGCGGGAGCCGCCTCGTTCCGGCGCGAGGCGACACTCGAGCGGCATCTGGCCCTGGCTGGGACGGTGGTGGAAGACCTCAAGCGCGAAGTCGACGTGCGCTCTGACGCCAGCAATCAGCGCGCCCGGGCAGCCAAGGAGCGAGCCGCGCAGGAACGCAGCGCGCGCGTGAAAGCGGCGCAGGCGGCGCTTGCCGAGATCAAGCAGCAGCGCAAGGAACGCGAGAGCAAGCAAGGCAATGGCAAGACGCCGAAGGAGCCGCGCGCGTCGACGACGGACGCCGATGCACGGGTCATGAAGATGGCGGATGGCGGCTTCCGCCCAGCCTACAACGTGCAGGTGACGAGTGCGGCCGGCGAGCAGTTCGTCACTGACGTTAAGGTATGCAACACGGGGTCCGACCGCGGGCTGATGCGGCCCATGCTGGAGCGGCAGCGCACGCGCCCTGGCGGCCTGCCCAAAGACCATCTCGTCGATGGCGGCTTTGGCAGCGCGGAAGACATCGAGTGGGCGCATGCCGAGGGCATAGAGGTTTTTTGCCCGCCCACTCAATCCAAGCACGGCACCGACCCCTACCTGCCGCGACGCGGCGACGGCGCGGGGGTACTGGCTTGGCGTGCGCGGATGGCGAGCAAAGAGGGCAAGGCCCGGTACAAGCCCCGTTCGATATGCGAGTGCATCCATGCCCGCTGGCGCAACTGGAACCTACGGCAATTGACCGTGCGCGGGATCGAAAAGGTCCGCGCCGTCGTGCTCTGGTACGCCCTCACCAACAACATCCTGCAAGGCAACCGCCTCCGCAGCGCATAAACGAGAGCTCATCGACGAACTCAGACCCGCCATTTACCGCGACAGGAAACTCCACTCCGTTCCGAACAAGTAAAAGCGTCACAAGCTCTCAGG